>JASBTH010000352.1 GCA_030148525.1 Saprospiraceae bacterium
AAAACTATGTGCTTTCGCAAAATGAATATACTGCTAATCCTGGCCCTGCTGACCGCAGCCTGCGAACTCAACAGTGAGCAAGGCATGACCGATCCGGGGCCCGAAGACCCCTCTCCGACCGAATCGGATTTTATCCGCGGAGCAGATCTCAGCTATGTCAATGAAATGCTGGACTGCGGTGCCATTTACTACAATGCCGATGGGCAGGCGGAAGATCCCTACGTGCAATTCGGAGAAGCCGGGACGGACCTGGCCCGGTTCCGTATCTGGCATAATCCGGACTGGACCGATTACTCCGATTACGCCGATGTTAAGCTGGCAATTGCCCGCGCCAAAGCCCAGGGCATGAATATCCTGCTCGACTTCCACTATTCGGACGACTGGGCTGATCCGGGCCGGCAGCATGTGCCCGAAGCCTGGTTGCCGGTAGTTGACAATACGCAGGCACTGGGTGATTCGGTCTACAATTACACTTATAAAGTATTGACCGATCTCGCCAACGATGATCTGCTGCCCGAATACGTGCAGGTAGGTAACGAAACCAACGCGGAGATCCTGCAGGATCCAAATCAGAGTTATAGTCTGAATTGGCCCCGAAACGCCAACCTCATCAACCGCGGTCTCCGGGCGGTGAGGGATGTAGCGGATGAAGAAAATACGGATATCGAACTCATGCTCCACATTGCTCAGCCCGAGAATGCCTTGTGGTGGTTTCGGGAAGCCACCGAAAATGGAATCGTCGATTACGATTGGATCGCCATTTCCTATTATCCGCTCTGGTCGGATTACAAGCTCGAAAATCTCCCTGGTGCCATTGCAATGCTCACTGACACCTACGACAAAAGGCTGATGGTGGTGGAAACCGCCTACCCCTTCACCCTCGACAATGCCGACGCTGCCAATAACATTATGGGGAGTGATGCCCTGATAAATGGCTTTCCAGCAACTCCCGACGGGCAGTACGACTATCTTGTTGCCCTGGAAAAAGCCATAGTCGAGGGGGGTGGCGAAGGACTGATCTATTGGGAACCGGCCTGGGTATCGACCAGTTGTCGTACCCAATGGGCCCAGGGATCACACTGGGATAATGCCACCCTGTTTGATCAGAGCAACATTGCCCTGAAAGGCATGACGTATTTTGGATTGGATTGATACACGGTTCACGGCCCACGGTTTTGACCTTAACCTCAACCTTTGCTCTTTGAACATCAGATTTCAATGCTTAACAAAGATGTAGTTAAATGTAGCGGCGACATCCATAGCGACTATACAATACATGGCTTCAACATAAAACTATGACCTGCAAAACATACCTATTTTCATTGGCTCTTTTATTCGGTGGCCTGCTACCTGCGCTTTCGCAAAACCGGGCCTATCAGACGCTGCAAGAAGACTGGCACTTCTATTTAGGAGAAGCAACCGGAGCGGAAGACCCGGATTTTGACGACAGTGACTGGGAGGCAGTTCGTGTTCCGCACGACTGGGCGATCGGTCAGCCCTTCGAAGTGGATGGAGATGGCAGTACCGGCAAATTACCCTGGAAAGGCCAGGGCTGGTACCGTCGATCACTGGATATTCCGGCCGCCGGTTCGGATAAATCGTACTACCTCATCTTCGATGGAGTGATGGCCTTCCCGAAGGTCTACGTGAATGGCGAACTGGCAGGCACCTGGGACTATGGCTACAATTCCTTTTACCTGGATATCACCGACCTGGTCAACCCCGGTGGTTCAAATGTCCTGGCCGTCCACGCGGATACCCGCGAACACGACAGTCGCTGGTATCCCGGTGCGGGCATTTACCGAAAGGTTCAACTACTGACCACTGACCCGATTCACGTGGATGTTTGGGGTGACTACGTGATTACTCCTATCGTAAAGCCGCATTACGCGGATGTGCGGGTACGATCCACCATCAATAACCACAGCAACCTGGAAACCGATGTACAGGTAATACACGAGGTGGTGAGTCCCGACGGCATAGTGATTACCCGCGATACGATAGAGCGAACAATTGGGGCTGGCCAGCAGCAAAAGATGGAAAACACCCTGGTGGTACCGAATCCCCTGCGCTGGGATGTGGAGCACCCCCATTTATACACCATGCGAACTCGCGTCGTGGCGAACAACCGGGAGCGGGATCGCACCAACACCAAATTCGGGGTACGAACCATTCGCTTTACACCCGACGATGGCTTTTGGCTCAACGACCGCCGGGTTCAATTGAAAGGCGTAAACCTCCACCACGACCACGGTCCCCTGGGAGCTGCCTTTTATCCGCGGGCCATGGAGCGTCAGTTGGAGATCATGAAATCCCTGGGCGTTAATTCGGTACGGAATAGCCACAATACCGCCGCTCCTGAATTCCTGGCGCTTTGTGACAGTATGGGCCTGCTGGTCTTCAATGAGGTATTCGACAAATACGACGGCAAGGCCGGTATCACCGATGACACCGACTTCGAGGATTTTACCCACCGCAACATTCGCAACTTTGTGGTGCGGGATCGCAATCATCCATCTATTTTTCTCTGGAGCGTTGGCAACGAGATCGGTGATGTGCAGTGGAATATTAACAACGGTTTTTACCGCCTCCACACCATGCTCAACTACGTGAACAAATACGATCCAACCCGCCCCGTCACCCTGGTCAACGACAATGTGGATGCCCCAAATCTACGCCACTTCGACCTCTACGATGTACATGCCTTTAATTACGGGCGCCGCTACCGGCTGGCCCGGCAAATGGAACCCAACAAATCGGTAGTCATCAGTGAATCAGCCTCTACCCTGAGTACGCGCGGATTCTACGAGCTGCCCCTTCCGGAAAAACCCACTAATTTCACCGATGCCCTGCAAGTCAGTTCATACGACCTGCTGGCGCCCTGGTGGGCCGAAGTGGCCGATGACGACTTCATGTGGCAACAGGAAGAGCCCTACATTGCCGGGGAGTTCGTCTGGACCGGCTTTGACTACCTCGGTGAGCCCACTCCCTACGGGAACCGCTCCGTGAATACGATGGGCATGACCGACGAGGATGCTTCCCGCAGTTCCTACTTCGGGATCGTCGACTTGGTGGGCATTCCCAAGGATCGCTACTACCTGTACAAGAGCTATTGGAAGCCAGAAGAAACAACGGTGCACATCCTGCCCCACTGGAACTGGCCGGAGCGAACCGGAGAGAACGTGCCCGTATTCGTATACACCAACGGAGATTGTGCAGAGCTTTTCCTGAATGGAGAGTCGCTTGGTATGAAGTGTAAACAGCCCAAATCGGACTCCTCCATTTTCCGCTTCCGCCTCATGTGGACAGATATCACCTACGAACCCGGGGAACTCACAGCAGTGGCCTATAAAGCTGGCCAGCAAATAGGCAAACAAACCATGGTCACGGCCGGCGAACCGACGCAACTACGCCTGAGTCCCGACCGCACGAAATTAGACGCCAGCGGGATGGATCTGTCGTACGTATTGATCGAGGCTTTCGATGCGGAAGGCAACCCTGCTCCCCTGGCCGATCACGAAGTGCAGATCGAGGTGGAAGGTGCGGGTGTTCTGGCCGGAGCCGGCAACGGAAATCCACAATCGTTTGACCCCTTCCAAAACGATACCGTAAACCTTTTCTACGGAAAAGCGATGTTGATCATTCACGCCGGGCAGGAGGCGGGCCCCATCAATGTGCGGGTCTCCGCTGATGGTCTAGGGAGTGATTCCGTGAGACTGGTAGTTGGGTATTAAGACTTTAGACTTGGAGAGGCTAGATATTAGACTTCTTACCTGCCGCCAAAACAGAGGGGGATGAGTGCATGCACTCATCCCCCTCTGTTTTGGCGGCAATCCACCTTTTGCCGAAAGGCTAAAAGGTTACCAGAACACGAAGTATAAAAAGATCAAAATGATAATGATAATCGTCGAGCTGATATTGAACGCGCGGCTCGTTTTGAACAAGTCCGGCGTAATAATAATCGCTTTTTCGTGATCCTTACCCTTGCCTTCGACGTAACTGACCACCATCATGATGAGGATGCTCAGGATACAGGTCCAGAACATCTGCCACATAAACGGCAGGCTGATGAAGAAGGCCGAGTCGACCCACCCGTTGGGACCAACCTTGAAGTACAGGGCGATCGGAATGGAGAGTAATACTCCCCAAATGGATGCCCGGTTCGTTGTTTTACGCCAGAAAAGACCCAGCATAAATACGGCCAGTATACCCGGGCTTACTATACCCGTGTACTCCTGAATGTATTGGAATACTTGTCCCAGGTTTTTTAGTTGAGGTGCCAGGATTACGGCAATAATCAGGGCCACTGCCACGGAAATACGTCCGACGGTCACCAGGCGTCTTTCCGGTGCTTTGGGATTGAAATACGGCTTGTAGATATCCATGGTAAAAATGGTCGCGGTGGAGTTGAGCATGGATGCCAGGGACGATACGATCGCCGCCGACAGTGCCGCCAGCACCAGGCCTTTCAGACCGACCGGAATAAAACTACTGATCAGCCAGGGGAAGGCATTATCGTTGATGATATTTCCGTTTTCCCCGACAAAAGACGGATCGACCGACTGAGCGGTTACGGTACCGGCATCACCAGTATTCAGCACATAGGCAACGATTCCGGGAATAACCACGATCAGGGGAATAATCAGCTTCAGGAAAGCCGCGAATGCAATACCCTTCTGCGATTCGCGGAGGGATTTAGCGGCCAGGGTACGCTGAATAATGTACTGGTTAAAGCCCCAGTAGTACAGGTTAGCCACCCACATACCACCGATCAGTACGGCCAATCCCGGTAAATCAGACCAGGCATCGCGACCGTTCGGTGTAATGATTTCTCCGCGATCCAGGATCATAGAGAATTTTTTGGGAGCCTGCTCGTAAATAGCTGCCAATCCACCCCAAATGCTGCCATCGGGCGATACATAGGTAAGGGCAATGGCCGATGTGACCAGGCCACCAGCAATCAGCAACACCACCTGAATGACATCCGTCCAGGCAACCGCTGCCAATCCACCCCAGAGGGAATAGGCAACCGCGAACAAGGATAAGCCAATAATGCAGGGCATGAAGATGGAGCCGCTACCATCGCCCATGATGGTATCCAGGGCCGTGGCTCCCAGATACAAGACCGAAGTAAGGTTGACAAAGATGTAAAGCGCAATCCAGAAGATAGCCAAAATAGTCTTCAGGTTTTCACTATACCGTTTCTCAATAAACTCCGGGATGGTGTACAATCCTTTCTCCAAAAATATGGGCAGGAAAAACTTACCGACAATCAACAAGGTCAGAGCAGCCATCCACTCGTAGGAAGCGATTGCCAGGCCAATAGCAAATCCAGATCCCGACATACCGATAAATTGCTCGGCAGAAATATTAGCGGCAATCAGCGAAGCACCGATAGCCCACCAGGGCAGTGATTTACTGGCCAGAAAATAATCTTCAGATGTCTTTCCTCCCTTCCGGGACACCCAAAAGGCGATCCCTACGATTACGACGGCATAGACCACGAAAATCGCGTAGTCAATGGGCGCAAATTGCATAAGCGTGCATTCATGATGAAAAAATCAACCGAGCCGGCGCAATGTGGATGCGGCCATTTCGGCAGTTATATCGCGTTGTGGGTTAGCAAATAGTTCATAACCCACCATAAACTTCTTGACCGTAGCCGACCGCAGTAACGGCGGATAAAAGGCCATATGGGTATGCCACCAGGGGTGGTCGTTCCCGTCGGTCGGTCGCTGGTGTATACCAGAGGAATAGGGAAAGGACGTATCAAAAACGCGATCAAAACGCTGCGTCAGATCTTTGAGGATCTCCGCAAATCCGCGCTGTTCTTCCCGCGTGAACTGATCGATATCCGTAATGTGCCGACGCGGAATAATCATAGCTTCGTATGGCCAAACCGCCCAGAAGGGGACCAGGGCCACAAAGGTATCATTCGCACATACAATTCGTTCGCCGCTTTCCAATTCTTGCTTAAGATAATCAGACAGTAAACTTCGACCGCATTCCTGCCAGTATTTTTTTTGCCGGGCACTTTTTCGCCCCACTTCTTCCGGTACGGAATACTGGGCCCATATCTGACCGTGGGGATGTGGATTGCTGCACCCCATGATAGCTCCTTTGTTCTCGAAGATCTGAACGTGATTGATAAAATCCTTACTTCCCAGTTCGCGGTATTCCGAACGCCATAGTTTCACTACTTGCTCAATGGCATCCACCGTCATGTCGGGTAAGGTCAGGGAATGATCCGGGGAAAAACAGAGTACCCGGCATATACCTGGTTCGCCTCCCGCGCGCAAGAGTCCATCCTCCACCCTATCGGTGGGACCATCGGGCTTGAGCGCCGCAAAGTCATTCGTGAATACATAGGTGCCTTCGTAGGCAGGGTTCTGCTCGCCTCCCGCGCGGGTATTTCCTGGACACAAATAGCAATGCGGATCGTAGGAAGGGCGCTGAGCTATCGCAGCTTCTTCGGTTTTGCCCTGCCAGGGCCGTTTGGCGCGGTGAGGAGACACAAGGACCCATTCACCGGTCAACAAATTTAATCGTCGATGAGGGTGTTCTGAAAAATCCAGCATACAATTCGATGTATTATGAGCGGTTTAGAATGCTCGTACCGTCGGCCAGTTTCACCTGGTAGGGTGTCAAATCGAGGTTAAACTGCTTGCGGTAAGCGGAAGCTACTTGTTCGATCAGCGCATCGCGATCCGCAGTGCGCACCAGGTTGATGGTGCATCCGCCAAATCCACCCCCCATCATGCGGGCACCTGGTACGCC
>JASBTH010000360.1 GCA_030148525.1 Saprospiraceae bacterium
TTGCAGCCCAAGGGCTGCGCTCGCTTGTCACTATCCAACGTGGGTAACAGCTAGGGGGAACCGCCGTGGTACGTTAAAGCGTATGCCCGGTGGTGTGGGGGGGACGGTGGTCATAGACCACCTACCTATCCCGATTAGAAATTATAATCGGACAAGAAAAAACCGTGCCGTTAGGTACGGAATATAAGATTTCGTTTTCTTCGAAGATTAAACAATCTTGAACCGCAGCACTACCGAGGTCGATGAAAGGTTTTTATGCCTTTCCTACTACCAATATTGGACCTCTCCGAGCTCCCTTCAGGAATAACGATTATTGACCCGCCGTGCTACCGGTTCGGGCATTTATTTGACCAAAAATTAATTACCTCTGGATACGGCCCTACCCGATCCGGAGGATAGGGCACCATGGAAACCAATCGTATCATACACCAAACCAAAGCCTGGCTTCACCAATTGGTGATCGGGCAAAACCTGTGCCCTTTTGCAAGACAGCCATATCGGCGCGACAGGATCGGGTATGAGGTAGTACCGGTACTTTCCCTGGAGGCTCACGAAAAACGCTTTTTAGCAGCATGCCGCCGGGTGGCGGATCCCGATCAGAGGGAGGAGACAATTCTGTTGGTCTATCCGGATGAATGGCGTATTTTTACCGACTATCTGGCTTTTGCCGAAAGGCTGAATCAGGTACTGGATAATAGCGGCTGGCGGGGCGATATCCAGCTGGCAACCTTTCATCCCGACTATCTGTTCCAGGGAGAAGAGTCCGGAGATGCTTCCCACTACACGAATCGGGCTCCCTATCCGATGATCCATGTGTTATCTGAGGCACAGATAGAAGAAGCCATCACGCACTATCCCGATCCGGAAAATATTCCGGTGCGCAATGTTGCCAGATTACGGGAGTTGGGTGTCGACCGATTACGGCAATTTCAGAATGATCTGCAAGATTTGGATTCGGATGAAGAATGGCCGGACCTCCAGGAAAAGTAACATCAATATGCAACGAATACCACTAGACGAACGACTTGCCTTGCTCGACCGGTTAGGTGATCACTTATTGGGAGAAGATGACTTTCTGAGAGCGATCATGAACCGATCCTATCACCACAATCACTGGTTTACCATTGCCAATCAGGAACGCGCGGTGCGATCCATTGCCGAAGAAATGCTCGACCGGCACAAGCTGGATGGCTGGATAAGCGCTTACGATGTAGAGGATCCAACGGATCCTAAAACAGTCGGTCTGGTGTTGGCGGGAAATATTCCATTAGTTGGATTTCACGATTGGCTGTGTACGTTCGCGGCCGGTCACCGGGCCCAAATTAAACTGTCGGAAAAGGATCAATTCCTGATGCCTTACCTGATCAAGCTGCTCACCAAGTACGACGAACGCGTAGCAGACTATGTATCCTTTACAGAGAAACTAAAGGATTTCGATGCGGTCATTGCCACGGGGAGCAACAATTCTTCCCGTTACTTCCAGGCCTACTTCGGGAAGTACCCCCACATTATCCGCAAAAATCGCAATGCCATCGGAGTCTTGGACGGCACCGAAACAGCCAAAGAGCTGGAAGCACTGGGGGAAGATGTTTTTCGCTATTTCGGACTTGGCTGTCGCAATGTTGCCAAGATCTACGTTCCGGAGGGCTATGATTTTGATCCGTTACTGGAATCGCTTCACGAATTCCGAGATGTGATCCTGCACACGAAGTATAAGAACAACTTCGATTACAATTATTCCATCTTTGTCCTCAATAAGGTGCCCTATCTGGCCAATGGTTGTATCCTGCTGACCGAGAATACAGCTATTGCCTCCCATATTGCCGGCCTGTATTACGAAACCTATACCGATCGCGAAAGCCTAAACCGGGAATTGGCGGGGCGCAAGGAAGAAATACAGTGTGCCGTGAGTCACCACCCCGTGCCTGAGGTGCCGACCTTCGGGTTTGGGCAGGCGCAACAACCCGCCCTGTCCGATTATGCCGATGGGGTGGATACAATAGCCTTTTTGCAAAACCTGGATTAAAAAAAGGATGGTATGCGAAGGTTCGCACACCATCCTTTTTAAGAGAGAATACCAATAATGCACCTGAACGAATCACAATTTATTGTGATTCGTTCGGGAAGGGTGCATTTACTCCAGCATAATCTTCTTACTCACAAATCCGTCTTTAAAGCGGACTTGCAAGACGTACATACCGGGCGTCATGTGTGGCGTTCGGCGCAAGAGATACTGGTTGTTATTCACGTTCATGGACCCCTTCATGAGTTTTCCGGACATATTGTAGACGGCAACATCCAACATGGGCTGATCGGGAGCAGTGGTAATTGTCATGAACTCTTTCATGGGGTTTGGCCCCATTTGGAAGTTCACTTCTTCGGCACTGAGTACCTCATTGGTAGAGGTTGCCATCAGGTTGAGGGCCAGGAAGGCACGGGGTGCAAAGTAGTTGATGATAGTGTCAATATGTGCGGTAGCTTTCTCCTTTGACATATCGGGGTTGAGCAGCAGACCGTTGGCATGCAGGGTGTCGGAGCTGATGTCTTCACCAGTAGCGGCATTGAAAGCAGCAATGGTGGCATCTAGTTGCGCTTTGCTCCACCATTCCCAGGGGCCAGAGGCAAGATCAGGAGTCAGGAAAGGATACACATTATCTTCACCAACGCTTAGAACCTGTCCTCCACCAAAGTCAACATTGATGTTTTTGTAGGCACTAACGATTAGGTTGAGCATATCCGTCATGTCCTGATTGGCGGCGTCAAATACTGCGTTCACACCCAGATCGTTGGCTTTCCCAACGACGGTACGGGTACCATCTACGTTAACAACAAAATCGCCAGTAGTAGGCACAATTACCGCACCATTGGCATAAGGCGCAAACGGATCACGTACAACGTGGAAACCCATGGTTGCAGGCTCGTTGTCCTTGCCTTCGATCCAGCTAATGTCTCCTAATGCACCCCCCATATTAACGGCCATCGCAAAATCATTGCTGTAACCAACGTGGTTGGGGATATTGATTGCTGCGGCTTTTTCACCGTATACATCACCTACGAGATTGGTATCGACGTAGGGTGCTGCCAGATCTTGATCAATGAATTTGTCCAGAACTACTTCGTCGAAGCGGTCCAGATAAGCTGCACCAAGGCTGATGTAGCCACCGGTGCCTTGTCCCCACAGGCAGATCTTGTCAGTATTTACGCCAAAACGGTTATCTTCTTCGGCTACGGTTTTCCGTAAAAAGCGGATAAGGGCACGAGCATCCTGGATGCCGCGGTAGGCAGCGTTCAACAGTGTACCGGTGCGTTCGTCCTGGTCGGAGGCAATTGGGTTCCATCCCGCGCGGTAGGTAGCCGAAATAGCTACGTAACCCATCTTGGCCAGGCGGGTACAGATCTCCACTACGGAAGAGTCACTGCGACTGCCGGTGATTTGACCATTGATGTATTGTGGCAAAAAGCTACCCGTATGGAAATACACCACTACGGGGCGATCCGTAATCGTATCGCCTGCGGGAGTGTACACATCCATCATCAGGTCTTGCAATGAGGGACTACCCGTAACAGGTACCGTAAGGACGGTAAGGTTTTGGCCATACGTGACATCCGTTTCGACATCGACGCTTGAGAATACTTCGGCCATATAGCGTTCCTGAGCCTGTACATTCAGAAAGGCACAGGTACACAAAATGACCAACAGCGTGTTGAGTTGTTTCATACAATGCAGTTTTTATGAGCTAAGTAATTGATAATCTTTTGGGACCTTATGATTAAGGCAATCTTTTGGATGTGTCCATGGAGTTACTTTGTACAGAATACGGGGGCCTTAGTGAGCAAGGCAAACTGTTTTGGGCTGCTTAGATACAGGCTTGTGTTTTTTTGACTTCGATAGGTGTAAGTCAGATTGTTTTGTGTATGAAATATAGGTTAATTTATTAAAAAGGGAATATTAATTTATTGGTCTTTCTTGACCCAGTCATAGGTTACGGTGAAATAAGCAAGGCGTCCAATTCTCGGCCCTCCGTAGGTTTGAAAGGTTTCGTTGTTCAATAAGTTAGAAGCACCCAGTTTAAAGGTCGTATTAAGGGAGGGCGCTCTCCAGTTGATCTGCGCATCCAGCATGTCGTACTGAGGAATAAAGCCCGTAAACTGAGGTGACCCCTCGAAAAGGAAGCCATCAATCCATTTGTAATTGATACTAAAGCCCAAATCCTTAATTTGCGAATCACCCAGGTTGATGATGATATCACGGCCGCTGATACCCAAGTTAAACTTGTGTTCCGGCGTGTTAAAGGCCGGAATAATGGGGTCGTCCGAATTGGTGTTGAGGCGGTTCCAGGAATAGTTACCGTTGAATACAAAGTATTTGGCGAAGTAGTAATTTCCTCCGATGGAAAAGCCCTGGGTGGTCACCTCATCGGTAGCATTAGCTGCTACCCGATAGACTTGCAGGCTGGTGGGTAGGCCTGATCCCTGGCTAAAGGTAGCATCCACTCCCAGATTGAAGCCAATAAAGTCGGTGTAAAAACTGTAATAGTAGGTTGCATCCAGAAACAAGCGCTCCCAAAGGGTTGTTCGATAACCCAATTCAAGGGTACGCACTTTTTCCGGTCGGATGGGATCAATATCGAAGAACTCCAGCACTTCTCCATCCAGGGTGTTCTGGAATTCTTGAATCGACTCTACGGTGATCAGATCATTGAATCCCTCCAGGTTGCCGATCAGGATGGCCCGGCCTACGTTGTAGAACAAATACTGATCGGCCAGGGTCGGGTTGCGAATGGCCGAACTGAAGCTGAAGCGGAACACCTCATCGGGTCGCGGGGTATATACCACCGAAGCAGCCGGCGATAAGAGGTAATCAAAGTTTTGGTTCTTATCGAGGCGGATCGATCCACTAATCTTCCAGACGTTGTCCAACTCAACGGTACCTCCGCCATATACGCCATATTCATAGGTGTCGATATTGCGGCCAAAGGTGTCGAGCAGAATGGAACCATCGGAATCAGGTGTATACAAACGGTAGTTGGCACCGACTCGCAGGTCCAGATCGGTAATGGCACCACCGCGGTAGATGTCGTTGAATTGGCGCTCGCCGTGTACGTGAAAGAGGGCTGATCGGTCGTAAAAGCGCGTTCCTCCCTCCGAAAAGGCATTCCGCGAGATTATATTATTGAAGCGATCCTGAAAGGCATCCGTTCCGGGTACCAGAAAATCACGGGTATTGGGGTCCAGTGGATTGGAGGTATTCGCGAATGCCTGGGCAGCGTCGTGGTACGACTCCAGGTCCTCCTGGATGTCCGGACGGTTGATAAAGGCATCAATTGCCTCCCGGTATTCTTCTGGACGCCCCAGAAAATCAGTCAGTCTCGGAAATCCTTCTTCCTGACGAATAACCGGATTTACATTTTGTTGCCAGTAGTTGATGTAGTCTGTACGCCACAGGTTATTACCCTTGGCAAATTGCTGCATTTGCAGCGCAGTGAAATAGGGATCGTAGGAATCACCGGCATCCTCGTGGGTAGCGTAGGCCCGCAGGAAGTAATTATCTTGCTTACGCAGTTCAATGCGGTGCTGGAAAAACTGTATGTTTTTCAGACTGTAGCGATTATCACCCTGATACACTGTGGTACCGCGGGAGTAATTGGAGGCCAGGATCAGTTCCGGAGAAGCGTAGTCCTGCTCGGGCTTTAGGCGGTAATGCAAAGCAGCACCTAGCTTGAGGTTATCCGAATCGTAATCGACCAGGTCGCGTTCTTCGTAGCCGCGTCGATGGATTATGCCCATACCGGTCAGGGTGGTGGTGTTCTCAAAATCGTTGGCGGCCAGGTACTCATCTCCGTAGATATTGACCGCGTCGAAGCCACCCGGGTTGTCGGCATCGGCCGGGGAATCGAAAACCGGGTCGTAATTGTCGGCTTCCCAGTCGTCGGCCTGGAAATAGGCGAAATTGACCTTATAGGCGAATCGGTCCTGCCCGTTTTTATCTTTTATCGCATCGGCCCAGCGAAAGCCGGTCTCGATCAGATTCCGTTCGCCCACCTTAACCATGGCCGACATCCCCTTCTGCAGAAAAGGATTCTTGGTTTCCATGCTGATCACACCGTTAAATGCATTGGGACCATAAAAGGCAGAACTCGCACCTACGATGAGGTTCACCCGGTTTACGTCCAGTTCGGAGGCGCCCAGGAAATTACCCAGGGAAAAGTTGAGACCCGGGGACTGGTTATCTACTCCGTCGATGATTTGCAGCGATCGCACGGGGCTGGTACTGTTGAACCCACGGGTGTTAATGATCTTAAAACCCAGGCTGGCGGCCGTCAGATCCACATCCTTCAGTGACCCGAGCCCATCGTAAAAGCTGGCGGCCGGTGTTTCCTTGATAGCAATATTATCCATGGACTCCATGGTGAGGGGCGATTGGGTCTGTTTTTCGCTGATTCGTCGGCCGCGGACCTCTACGGAACTAATGGTCACGGCATCTTCCTCCAACTCGAAAATAATCGGCTGGGGCGTATCTTCGGTGACTTCGATCTCGGTGCCCAGGTAGCCTACGTAGGTGGCTACAAGGGTAAGCGGAAGTGATTTGTCGGTGGTCAGTTCAAAGGTGCCATCGAAATCGGTAACGGTCCCTTCCGTTGATCCCTGGATCACTACGGTAGCACTGATCAACCCCTCTCCGGAGTTGCCATCGCGCACTTCTCCGCGGATGGTAGTTTGTGCGGGAAGCAAATGTGTCGTTGCCAGGATTAGAATAATATTAAGGAAGAGGGTGTTCTTCGGAAATTTCATGCTAGGTAGCAGATAACGTTTGATAATTAATTTCGAAGGCGGAAGCAAATTAGTGAATTTTCGCTAACAAGTTTAGCTATTGTAAACACAATTTTATTTGATTATTAACTGGCCGACAAATGCCGGGTTAATAATTCCTTCCCGAAGAGCAATTAGTGGAAGTGGATAAGTGACAGCCCGAAACCAACCAGGATCACTCCTAATTTCCAGGAACTCAGGGAGTGCTCGGTGGGTGAGCCAGATTCAAACAGGATGGTGGTGCTGATGTGCAGAAAGGATCCGGCGACGATGGCCATCAGATAGGGTAACCACGCCGTATCTAATAAAAAGGCTTGCGCCAAAAAAGCGGATAGTGGTGCCGACAGGCTGAAAAGGATCAAAAAGACCCAGACAATGGATTTTCGGAATCCCGACAGCAGCATCAGCGTTACCAGGGCAAAAGCAGCCGGCAATTTGTGGAGGCTGATACCGATGAGCAATTGGCGGTGAATATTGTCACTGCTGCCATGGTCGTGAAAATCGTCGAATGTGGCCAGGTCTGCTGCCAATTGCTGATAGCCACCCAGCGGAAAACCTTCTAAAAAAGAATGTAAGCTCAGACCGAGTAGTACGGGCAGAATTTGCCGGTACCGGGCATTCGGCAGCGCGTGGGCATGGCCGTGCTCCACTCCTTTGGTAAGCTTTTCGAGCAATAACTGAAGAATGAAGCCGCCCAGCATCCAATAGCTGTATCCCTGGTGCGGACGGTGAAACAGGTCGGGAATCACGTGCAGTATGGTCACACCTAAAAGGTAAGCCCCACTAAAAGAAAGCAATAGGGGAATAGCTCTTTCCTGTCGGGTATCGAGCCGCATGGCTAACCAACCCCCCAAAAGGACAGTACCTATCAATAGTGCGTAATCAAATATACTCATGCGGGTAACTCCGTTAGGATAAAGGGTCAGGCTTTTTCCCTGTCGATGCAATAGACAGAACCGGAAAGCGAAGATAGATTTTTGCAACAATGTTGCCAATAATCCAGCCGATTAATCCTCCGACCAGCACATCGGTTGGGTAGTGCACTCCCACGTACACTTGTCCAAAAGCAATAGTAGCTGCCCATGCATAAAAGATCCATCGCAACCAGGGAAACAACAAACCCAGTGTCAGCGCAATAACAGTGGCCACGGCAAAATGGTTGGTAGCGTGGGAGGAGGTGAAAGAGTAAGCCTTACCACAGCCCACCAACAGGCGTACGTCATCGGCGAAGGCCGCATCATTACATGGCCGCACCCGCTCGAAGGCAGGTTTCATCAAGTGACTTGATACCACGTCACCCAGGCTGGCTGCCAGAATAACCGCCAATACGAAGAACAAACCCTTCAGACGGTATTTGATGACCGAAAACGCAATCAGTATGAGATACAGAGGGATCCAGGTCTTTTTATCCCGCCACCAGGGCATGATGGCATCCAGGACTCCGTTGGCCAGATCCTGGTTGATAAAATGGAATAACGACTGGTCTATTTCGAGTATTGTATTCATGAGCGGCGTGCTTCCAGGATAAGTCGGGGTGAAGTATGCTGGTCAAAGGGATTTAAGTGGTAGTCTCCAAAACGCTGGGTAATAGTCAGGCCCGCCTGCTCGAACAATTGGTCAAATTCATCGTGAAAATACAGACGCACACTTTCGGTAAAAGAATAGGATTGTCCACCATCCGTAAAGGAAATTACTTTAATAATGCGATCTCCTTTTACTTGCTTGTGTAGATTGAATTGAATGCCTCCTTTCTCTTTTTTTTCCGATCCGGTCAGGTTTTCGACTACGTACTGGGCGTTGAAGAAGTCCAGGATGAAAACGCCATCGGATCGCAAACCCTTGCGAATGGATTGCAGGGTCCGGAGGTCTTCCTTTCGCTGCTCAAAATATCCGAAGCTGGTAAAAAAGTTAAAGATGAAATCGAAATAATTGGCTCGGTACGGCAACCGCATATCGTGGGTGTAATAAGTCAGGTTGTCGGCCTCGTGTTTGCGGGCTTTCTGAATGCTGCGCACCGATAGGTCCAGCCCCACCACTTCGGCAAATCCTTTAGAGGCCAGGTAGCGCGAATAACGACCCTGCCCGCAGGCCAGATCGAGCATCCGGGCACTGGGTGCGGGTTGCAGCCGGTTGAGAATGGCATCGATAAACGCCCGGGCTTCCTCTTCGTCCCGGTTGGCGTACAAGGTATGGTAATACGGAGAATCAAACCAGGTCTCAAACCAGGCTTTGGATTCTTCGAAAGGCGTTGATTCTGTCACAATGGTGATTTTAAGATGGAGGCAAATATACATTTATACCGCTTCCGAAAAGGTTTGAGCACTACCAAACCTTTTCCAGCGAGTATAATGGCAGGTGGTGTCCCAACCGAGGGCCGTCAGGATGTTTTCGGGAAGCAAACTTTTCCATGACCAACGGAAAGGCTACTTTTGGACCACCACACATCAACATCTGAACGTATGTCCCTGATTAAATCTATTTCCGGTGTCCGAGGCACCATTGGCGGAGCGGCCGGTGAGAATCTCACACCCCAGGATATTGTGGAAACCACGGCGGCCTTTGGTTACTGGCTGCTGCAAAAAGAGGTCCCCAATAAAGTTGTCATCGGGCGTGATGCCCGTATGTCGGGTCCCGTCGTAAAAGGACTTGTGACTAATACGCTGCTCAGTCTGGGCATCGATATAGTCGATCTGGACCTGTCGACTACCCCAACCGTGGAAATGGCCGTTGTCTGGGAAGAAGCCGGGGCTGGCATCATCCTCACGGCTAGTCATAACCCTCGTCAATGGAACGCCCTCAAATTCCTGAATGAACGCGGAGAGTTTATTTCCCGGGAAGATGGCGAAGCACTCTTGAAGATGATCCGGGAGGGAGCTGTTCGCTACGCAGAAGTGGATCAGTTGGGTAGCCTTTCGGCAAAAAGCGGATACCTGGCCCGTCATCTTGACGCCGTCATTTCCCATCCGCTGGTGGATGCCGGTGCAGTAAAAGCAAAGAAATACAAAGTGGTGGTGGATGCCATCAATTCCACCGGTGCTATCTCTATCCCACCTCTGCTGGAAGCCCTGGGCTGCGAAGTCGTTCTGATCAACGGAGCCATGACCGGTGATTTCGCCCACAATCCGGAACCCCTGCCCGCACACCTGACCGAGCTGTCGGAGACCATACGCCGGGAAGGCGCCGATCTGGGAATCAGCGTGGATCCGGACGTGGATCGCCTGGCGTTCATCAGCGAAGACGGAAGTATGTTCGGAGAAGAATACACCCTGGTGGCCATCGCCGATTATATCCTGGCACAACATCCCGGTAATACCGTTTCCAACTTGTCCTCGACCCGTGCCTTGCGCGATGTGACTGAACGCCACGGAGGTACCTACCACGCCAGTCCGGTCGGAGAGGTCAACGTGGTGGCCACTATGAAAAAAGTAGATGCGGTGATCGGAGGTGAAGGCAATGGTGGTATTATCGTACCCGATCTACACTACGGACGGGATGCCCTGATCGGCGTAGCTCTTTTTCTGACGCATTTGGCGAAAGCCGGAACCACCATGACCGAATTGCGGGCCACGTACCCCGATTATCAAATGATCAAGGACCGGATAGAACTTACACCCGATATTGATTTGGAAAAGCTGTTGCGTAAACTGGAAACGCACTTTGCCGGAGAGGAGCTAAATACCATCGATGGGGTCAAAATCGACTACCCGGATCGCTGGGTGCATCTTCGCAAATCAAATACCGAGCCTATTATTCGCCTGTACGCCGAAGCGCCGACCCTGGCTGAGGCGGAGGCTCTCGTAGCCCGGGTACGGGGGGAAGTGCAGAAAATCTTATAACTTCGAGGGCCATAGACCATGGTCCAAGGCCCACGGGCCAAGGTCCACGGGCCACGGTTCACGGGCCGCGGTTCACGGTTCGGTGATGAGGGAGGATCAGGCCACAGCTTTAGCTGTGGTATAAAACGATCAAATGAATTGTTCTTAACCACTTTAGTGGTTTACTTAACCTCAATCTCAACCTGCCGTAACCAAGTGAAGGCGAAAATCTCAACCTCTGTTCTTTACATGTTTGTGGACCACGACATCTGAATGTATAATCAAATGATAGCCGCTCAAAATACATTGCTATGGATACCTTGACCAATACAACCACCAAACTGGAAGCGTATTTTTCGCCCTTCCGGCAAAAGATTATCGGCATCGATCAGACCTTCACCTCCTGTGAGGGAGAACGTCCTATTGTATACGCGGACTGGACGGCCTCCGGTCGGCTATACCAGCCCATTGAAGATATTTTGCAACGGCAGATCGCTCCCTTTGTCGGGAACACTCATACGGAAACGACGGTCACCGGAAGCAGTATGACCCAGGCCTATCACCACGCCAAACACCTGATCAAAAAACACGTTGGCGCGCACGAAAAGGATGTGCTCATCTCCTCCAATTCTGGTATGACGGGGGTAGTCAATAAATTTCAAAGAATCCTGGGGCTTAAAGTACACGAGCATTACCGGCAGGTAGTGCAACTTCCCGAGGAGGAGCGCACCGTTGTTTTCATCAGTCACATGGAGCACCACTCCAATCAGACCAGTTGGCTGGAGACGCTGGCCGATGTGGAGGTTATCCCGCCGACGGCCGACGGTCGGGTTGATCTGGATGCGCTTCGGGGGCTGTTGGACAAATACAAGAACCGCAAACGGAAAATTGCAGCTGTCACCTCCTGCTCCAATGTAACGGGCATTAAAACACCGTACTACGAAATGGCCCGCATCATGCATCAAAACGGTGGCCTGATCTTCGTAGACTTTGCTTGCTCGGCTCCGTATATTGATATCATCATGCGTCCGGAAGATCCGGATGCCCATCTCGATGCGCTGTACTTTTCGCCCCATAAATTCCTGGGTGGCCCCGGTAGCTCTGGCATTCTGGTCTTTGATCCAAAGTTGTACACCAATCGAATCCCGGATAATCCGGGTGGGGGGACCGTAGACTGGACAAACCCCTGGGGGGGGCACAAATACATTGATGAGATCGAGGCCCGCGAGGACGGTGGCACCCCCAGTTTCCTCCAAACCATGCGAGTGGCCCTGTGCTGTCAGTTGAAGGAACAAATGGGAGTAGATAAAATGCTGGCTCGCGAGGAGGAGATCCTCCATCGCATGTGGCCACGCCTGGATGCCATTCCCAATTTGCACTTATTGGCCGACCACCAACGGGACCGGTTGGGGGTTATCTCCTTTTACATCGATGACCTGCATTACAACCTGGGGGTGAAGCTATTGAACGACCGCTACGGAATTCAGGTGCGTGGAGGTTGCTCCTGTGCCGGCACCTACGGGCACTACCTGTTGCAGGTGTCCCAGGAACAGTCCCAGACCATCACCGACCGGATCAACTACGGGGACCTGTCGGCCAAGCCAGGCTGGATCCGCATGTCGATCCACCCGACGACCACTACGGCCGAGGTGGATTACCTGCTGGGAGCCATCGAAGAAATGGCCGCCAACTTCCGGGAATGGGGAGCGGAATACACCTACGATGTACAGACGAACGAATTCACTATGGATCGCGATCCCGGCACTGAAAGTAAGTTGGTCGATCAGTGGTTTTCTGCAAAACTGGTGTAATTCAACTTCTCACTATCACGTATCGTTCTTTTGCGAAAGCGAAACTCTGAACTATGGACCGCATTTACCTCGATCACGCAGCAACTACGCCCATCGACCCGGAAGTAGTAGACATCATGGCTGAGACCATGCGCACCTACCCGGGTAACCCATCTTCCATTCACCGGGAGGGGCGTACGGCCCGTGCCCGCATCGAAGAGGCCCGAAAGGAAATCGCCGAGTTACTCAATGCATCAATCGGAGAAATCTTCTTCACGTCCTGTGGCACCGAATCGAACAATATGGCCCTGAAGTGCGCCGTACGCGACCTGGGTGTGAAGCGCATCATCAGCGCACGCACCGAGCACCACGCCGTACTACATACGGTACAACGTCTGGAAGGGGAGGGGGTAGAGGTCGCCTTTGTCAAACAGGATTCCAGGGGGCAGATTGATCTGAATCACTTGTCCGGATTGTTAGACAACCCCGGATCCCCTAAAACACTGGTGTCCCTCATGCACGCTAATAACGAAATTGGCACTATGCTACCCTTAGCCGGAGTGGCTCAACTATGTGCTGAAAAGGGAGCATTATTCCATACTGATACCGTGCAAACTATGGGGTATTTCCCCATTGATGTAGACAAGACCCCCATAAGCTTTCTCACGGGTTCGGCCCATAAATTCTACGGCCCGAAAGGGGTGGGATTCGTCTACATCAATGGCGATAATCTGATCAAGCCTTTTATCGACGGCGGCGCCCAGGAACGGAATATGCGGGGCGGCACCGAAAACCTCTACGGCATCGTGGGTATGGCCACCGCCTTAAAAAAGAAAATGGAGGAACGCGAAAAGCAGGAGAAATATATTCGTACCCTGCGTGACCAATTGCTTCGTGGCCTGCAGGAACGCATTCCCGGCATAGCCTTTAACGGGGATGCTTTTGGCGAAAGCCACTATAAGATTCTGAGTGTCAGCTTTCCGGCTTCCGCCAAAAGCGATATGCTGCTGCTCAATTTCGATATCCAGGGAATCAGTGTGTCGGGTGGTAGCGCCTGCAGCTCCGGCGCCGACGCAGGATCTCACGTACTCGATGCCCTCAAACCCGGCGATCCGGCCACCACCATCCGTTTTTCCTTCTCCCACCACAACACGGCCCAAGAGATAGAACGGGTGCTGGAAGTGACGGAGAAATTACTCGTTGGTTGATAGTTAATAATTTTTAATTGATAATTTTTAATTGTCTGATTATGTGCGGATTAATTAAAAATTAAGCATCAAAAATTATAAACTAAATCCGACCTCCGACCTCCGACTTCTGATCTCTGACCTCTGACCTCTGACCTCTGACCTCTGATCTCTGACCTCTGATCTCTGACCTCCTATATCAGTCCTGCCAGGTCGAGTAGAAAGGCGTAATCCAGCGCGATCTCTTTATACCGCTCAAACCGTCCGGAAGCGCCACTGTGCCCCGTTTTCATATTGATGTGCAGGTACAGCGGATTATCATCTGTTTTGCGTTCCCGCAAACGAGCTACCCACTTGGCCGGTTCCCAGTATTGCACCTGAGAATCGTGTAGTCCGGTGGTGATCAGCATAGGCGGGTAATCCTTGGCCTCGACGTTGTCGTAGGGTGAGTACGATTTTATATAATCGTAGTAGGCCGGATCGTTGGGGTTCCCCCATTCGTCGTATTCAAAGGTGGTGAGGGGGATAGTGTCGTCGAGCATGGTGGTAACTACGTCGACAAAAGGCACGGCAGCCACAATACCCGCCCACAGGTCGGGACGCATATTAGCTACGGCTCCCATGAGTAAGCCACCCGCACTGCCCCCCATGGCATACAGGCCCCGCTGGCCAGCATATCCACGCTGGATAAGGAATTCGCCACAGTCGATGAAATCGGTGAAGGTGTTCTTCTTGTGGAGCAGCTTACCCTGGTCGTACCAACGTCGGCCCATTTCTTCCCCCCCGCGAATATGAGCAATAGCAAAGACGAAGCCCCGGTTCAGCAAACTAAGACGAGCCGGACTGAAGAAGGGTTCCATGCTGTTGCCGTACGATCCATAGCCGTACAGCAATAATGGTGATTTGCCCGATCGTTCGGTATCGCGATGATAGACCAACGATAAAGGTACGCGCTCACCATCGCGGGCCGGGGCGTATAAGCGCTCCGACTCGTATTCATCCGGATTAAAGCCTCCCAGCACCTCTTGTTGCTTAAGCTGACGGAAGGTCTGCTTTTCCATATGATAGTCGAATATGGTCGGCGGAGTCTTCATGGATTGATAGGCGATGCGCAATTGGGACGTATCGAACTCCAGGTTGATAGAGGTGTAAGCCACGTAGGCTTGCTCGGGAAACTCGATGTAGTGTTCATATCCATCCCAGGGACGGACTCGCAGGCGGGTGATGCCATCGCGACGTTCGGATAAGACCAGGTAGTCCTTAAAGATATCCAGGTCTTCCAGCAATACGTTAGGTCGATGGGGAATGACTTCATCCCAGTTGTCTTTGGTAGTGGCATCCTCCGGTGTTACCATGAGCCGGAAGTTTTCGGCCTCCATATTGGTACGTACGTAAAAGCGATCCTCAAAGTGGGCGATATCGTACTCCAGGTTGCGTTCCCGCGGCTGGAATATACGCCATTCGTCAAGGGGCGCATCGGCCGGCAGAATGCGAAATTCCTGGGAGATTGTCTGGAAGGAGCCAATCACCAGCCATTTATCCGATTTGGTCTTAAAAATGCCCACGTTATAGGTGTCGTCCTCCTCGGTGAACACAATGACATCTTCGGTGGGATCAGTACCCAGGCGGTGACGCACCACCTGGTAGCTGCGTAGTGTTTCCGGGTGTTTGCGGACGTAAAAAAGATGTTGGTTATCGTTGGCCCAGATCACTGATCCCGAGGTATTGGGGATGGTCTCCTCGAAATGATCTCCTTTTTCCAGATTTTTGAAGTGGAGGGTGTAGAGGCGGCGCGATACCGTATCGACCCCGTAGGCCATGGTTTTATTATCTAAACTGACCGAACGGCTTCCGACCTGATAGTAGTCGTGACCCTCGGCCAGTTTGTTGACATCGAGTAAAACTTCGTCCTGATTATCGAGCGATTTGTGTTTGCGTACATAGATAGGGTACTCACCGCCTTTCACAAACCGGGTCAGGTAGTAGTAGTCATTGTCGAGATAGGGGACGGATTCATCGTCTTCTTTGATCCGGCCTTTTATTTCTTCAAATAGTTGTTTTTGGAAGGATTCCGTGTGTGCCAGGCTTGCTTTGGTATAGGCATTTTCGGCTTCCAGGTACGCAATGACTTCGGGGTTTTCCCGGTCCCGCAGCCAATAGTAGGGGTCTTCGCGCGGATCATTGTGTACGGTGATGGTATGGGGCTTCTTGGCGGCCACCGGTGGGGTGGGAGCTGTTTGTTTCATAGGAGTTTATTGTTAGGGTAGTAGCACCTGTCGATGGTTGCTTTGATACGCTTCGGCGGTGGTATCCCTTTTGCCGAAAGGCATCAGCATCAAATTGGTTTTTATTCTGAAATAGTTTTATTCAAAAGTACATTGAATTAACAAGTTTTCAATATTGTAGCCCTGCGTTCATCCGGCAAACCGGCATATAGCAGCAGTTTAAATTCCTGGGGTGTCATATTAACGGCATTGGTAAAGGACGTCCGTATGTCGGTCAGTGTTTTTGTACCATCGTAGATACGAATAACCGAATAGGAATCTGAAGCTGCCTGCTCCTTCATCTGGATGCGCACGGGCAAAGGGTTCCGGTGGGCGACGTAGAATAAGTGTATGCCCACTTCCCCGGTCAGTAATTCGCGTAAACCATAACCTTCCGCGATAATCCTGGAACGTTGCCGGTCGAGTTGAAAGGGCAGGTCCAGATGCTCGAACAGCTGAGCGTATTTCTCGAGCAGGTATTTGATTTCGGGCTTTCCCTGATCGGCGATCAGGGATTCAACCCGGAGTGTGCACACCTCGTATTTGTTCGACAGAAAAGCTTCTCCGAACAGGCAGGTCAGGGCAACGTTCAGGTATTTGTCGATAAACTCACTGCGCAGGTTGTCGAACTGGCTGGGCGCAAAACGATAGGCATCGGACAGTTCCTTCAGAGCGGCTTCCTGGAACAGGCGTGCCCTGATCGACCCCCGATCAGTGCTGCTGCGTTCGTCATCGCGCCAGGAAACCGAGCGTGTTTGTTTCAAGCGTAAGGGTGTGGCCAGAGCCTCGCGGTAATACCGGTCACTGTAGGCAATGCGTATGGTCTGAATGTCCTGTTTTACTACGTCTAACTGAGTCTTAAACTGATAGTACCGCCAGTCTTTTTCAATATCATCAGGTAATTGCGCTTCGTACCTGGCGACTTGTTCGCGCAACCGGTCAACCGCCTGGCCGAGCTTTCGGTAAAAACGACTGCCTTCCTGGTCACCGGGGATATCGTTGAGCATCGTGGAATTCCTGGGCTCGGCAAAAGACAGGGGGTGGATGCTCGGTTTGAGATGATCCCCTTCGAGGGTAATATTGAGGATGATGGGGCCGTCGTGCCGGACCCGCAACAATTGCTCGGCCGACAAGAAGGTCAGATCCCGTTCGATCTGCCGGCGCAGGGCCCGTCCGCCCATACGGGCATCGTAGCCCCGATCGGCCACCCATTGCAAAGCTTCCCGTTGGATATTCAATATAGTGGTGCGTCGCACAAAACCGTCCCGACCGAGTAATTCTTTGATCTGCAGTCGTGCGATCCCCTGAATGTCGGCTCGTCCCAGCTTGCGAAATACTACGGTTTGGTCGATGCGGTTAATGAACTCCGGACGAAAATATTTTTGCATTTCGCGTCGGTAGATGGCTTCTTCTTCCGTATCAGAGTCGGTCAGTTGAATGGCCCGACCGATGGCATCAGCCCCCAGGTTAGAGGTCATAATGATGATGCTATTGGTAAAGTCAACCGTGCGTCCCAGGCTATCGGTAAGACGACCGTCATCGAGCACCTGTAATAACAGATCGCGTACCTTAGTGTGGGCTTTTTCGATCTCGTCGAGCAGGATGATGCTAAAAGGTTGGTAACGCACCTTACCGGTCAACTGTCCTTCGGGATTGTAGTAGTCACCCAGTAGTCGTTGGGCGGCTCCTGCGTCAACATATTCGTTCATGTCGTAGCGCAACAGGTGGTTTTCTCCGCCCAGCAAATATTCGGCAAGGACTTTAGCAGCCTGGGTTTTACCTACCCCGGTCGGGCCGATGAACAGCAGTGAGCTGACCGGTTTTTCCGGGTTATTGAGCTTGGCTTTATAGAGGTGAACCACCTGAGTAAGGGCTTCCACGGCTGCATCCTGCCCGATCAGGGAACGGCGGATCACCTTGCGGACCTCATTGGGTTCGAAGACGTAGTAGTTGTCGAAAATATGCGACTGCAGCCCACTGCTCAACTGAAAATCATCGCGCACCTTGTGGGCATCGATCTGGGATTCCCGGTGCTTGATGGCGAGTTGTTCCAGGCGTCCGACAATAGCTCCGGGCAGTGCTTTCTGACTCAGGTAGTTCCGCTGAATAAACAGCAATTGCTGAATGGCCGAAATACTGATCGCCACCTGGTGCCGGTCTTCCAGCCACTTGCGTTTTTCCAGGATCATCCGGATAGCTACGGGAACCTTAGGTTCTTCCAGGCGATGCACCTGAAAGAGTTCGGACAAAGACCTGTCTTTTTCCTGAAAGACAGCCCATTCCTGGGGGCTGGCGATCAATAGTAAGGGAAGTTTCCGTTGCTCCAGATAGGGTTTGAGTACATCCGACAGGGTCAGGCTATTACTGGCGGAGGTGCCAATGCGGAGCAACGCAATGGGATTATCAACCACCAATATGTGGGAGTCAGTATGCTCCTCTGAGGGCTCGATCAGAAATTGTAAGATGGCTTCAAAGCGTTTTTGCCACATTCCGACGATGCTCATGCCGGCAATGACCCGGGTAGGATCGAGCAGGAAAACGGACCGAAACCGCTGTTCCTTTTCCTGGTTCTCTTTGACGTATTGGTAGACCAGTTCGTGCAGAACGGTATGTCGGCCAATGCCCTCCCGACCCACCAATACCAGGGGCGTATGGGATGCCGATAGCAGGGAAGTCCGCAATTGCTGCACGGCTTCCTCCCGAAAATAAGCCCGCTGCAGGTCGTCGGGGTATTCCTCAGTGAGATCCCTGGCTACTTTGTATACCTCGAACATGCCCTGGAAATCGTCGGATTGGAACAAGTGGGCAAACATTGGCGCCGTTTGCTGCCGTTCAAAGGTGTTGGGTACAAAGGAAACACTCACCTTTACCGATGTATCGGTGAGGAAGTCCTTGTGGCCGGCATAGTATTGCTGCGGATCGAATTCATCATCCAGGATATCCCGCTCCTGCCTGAGGTGTTTTTTGATGGCTTCCCGAAGTTGTTGGCGCCGATCCGTCGAGCCCGTTCCACGCTCGATCAGCATCATGTGATCGCAGGCCGGCAGGTACAGGCAAGCCAGGCCGCGTACCTTAAACCGGATGATCATAAAAGCCCCGTCGATGGGTTGTTTACCCAGGTTGAACTGAAACCGGACGCGTTCCATTTGGAGTTCCGGCTTGAACATAAACCACTGCAACTGGTTGATACTGTTGCGATCTAATTCCGGGTATTTAAAGGCGTTTTGGACTTCCTTCTTGAGTTGAGTCAATGCACTTTGGTACCGTTGGTTTGTTACCTGAGGGAAAGGTACAAACAGCGGGCGCAGCTGGAAGTGGGGCTTATCCTGAAGACTTACTTGTTGGACCCAGGTTGGAAAGGTGAGCTCGAGCTGTACCATGTCGCATTAAAAAGTGGGAATCGAAATGGGTGGGAAGGTAGTCAGTACCGAATTAATAACAAAATAAAGCGATCGTGTACCCGTTAATTTGAGGGTCGTACCTACTTATAGGAGGGGAGTAAATCGCAACAAAAATTTAAAAATTGCTACAAAAAGCAGCATATTAGTACGGTACAAACGTTCAGGTGTTGCTACCTTAGCGATACACTCAACTAACCCTCGTTGTTCAGTTCGGACAAGGTTAACCTAGTGGAATCTTCTCCGTAAAAGAAATGCATGTCTGAAGAGTTACAGCAATCTGGGTCTAAAAACTATAAGTTCAAAGAACTTAAGGTATACGCTTCTACCGAATGGCTGGCCGATAATAAAAAGAAATATCGCCAGGTGTTTGACCGGTACGAAACGACCTACGTGTATGCCGAATTGTCCTTTTTTAATAAGCAATTCGATAAGGAGGACTGGGAGATTGATGTCGAGCTGAAGTGTTTTTCCCTGAAAAAAGGCCGCAAAGAGATTTGCTATTTACCCTTGCGGAAAAAAGTAAGCAAGTACGATAACGTAGTCTACATCCGCGAAGGGTGGGGGAATAAGAATGAAGGTGCTTTTTGGAAAAAGGGTACCTACTACTGGGAGGCCTGGATCGAGGGGGAAAAGGTCGGCACCAAATACTTCTACATTGAAGATGCCTCAAAAGACTCCCTGCCGGGAGAGAACCCCTACCTGAGCGTGCGCTCTCTCCGACTGTACGAAGGCCCATACGATGATGTAACCGAGGATGACCGGGTGTATTGCAAAACGTTTAGCAGCGAAGAAACCCGCTACATCTACGTGGAAATAACCCTCCAGAATGAGCACCTGACCAAAGACTGGCAGTGCGAACTTTTTACCAAATTTTACAACGGTGCCCGCGAACTCAAAGGACAGGTGGTGCGCCTGCACCGGGTCGAAAAGCGGGACGAAACGGTCAAAATTACCACCGGTTGGGGCTCCAACGTAAAGGGCTCCTGGCGGAAAGATAAATACACGGCCGAACTGGTCTTTATGGACCAGCTGCTGGCCGTGGTGCCCTTCGAAGTGGGGGAGGAAGCCGAGGAAGGTATCCCCGGCGTATTGCTGCCCGATCGGCAATCACCGGTGATATTGTCGCCGGGTGAGGAAGATAGCCGCAGCTTCGAAGAGGTCATGGCCAAACTGGATAGCCTGATCGGACTATCCGACATTAAGCAGCAGGTTCGCAATCACGCGAACTATATCAAATTCCTGCAACTCCGTAAAGAACGCGGATTTGAAGAGGACGGAAATATCAATGTCCACTCCGTATTCATTGGGAACCCCGGTACTGGTAAAACTACCGTAGCGACCATGATGGGGCTGCTGTACCGAAAGATGGGACTACTGACCAAAGGCCATGTCCACGAAGTCGACCGGGTTGATCTGGTAGGGGAATACATCGGCCAGACGGCACCCAAGGTGAAGGAAGCCATTGAAAAGGCACGCGGTGGTGTATTATTTATCGATGAAGCGTATTCCCTGGCCCGGTCAAATGACGACACCAAAGACTTCGGACGGGAAGTAATCGAGATCCTGGTAAAGGAAATGTCCAATGGTCCCGGGGATCTGGCCGTGATCGTGGCGGGTTATCCCAAGGAGATGAAACAGTTCATGGATTCCAATCCCGGTTTGAAGTCCCGATTCAAACTGCATTTCGAATTCCCCGATTACCTTCCTCAGGAGTTGTCGGAGATTGGCCGCTATGCCGCCCGGCAGATGGGCATCCAACTCGAAACAGATGCCGCCGGAGTGATCGACGAGTTGATCCTCGATGCCTACCGCCGCCGTGACCGTTCGTTCGGTAATGCTCGTTTCGTGCACGACTTGATAGAGAAAGCAAAGATCAATCTGGGTCTGCGGATCATGGCCATGGAAAGCCCCCGCAGCCTGGAAAAAGAAATACTGCAAACAGTGGAGTTGCAAGATGTGCAACAAATTTCCGTGCGCACCAGCCGGGCACTGCCTCAGATACCAGTCGATGAGGATTTATTACAATCATCCCTCGACGAATTGAACCACCTCATTGGTATGAGCGATGTCAAAGCCGAGATCAACGAATTAGTTCGCCTGGTGCGCTTCTACCGGGAAACCGGCCGCGACGTGCTCAACAACTTCTTTCTGCATACGGTCTTTATCGGGAATCCCGGTACGGGTAAAACCACGGTTGCCCGCATCCTGACCAAGATCTATAAAGCCCTGGGTATGCTGGAGCGAGGGCATATGGTGGAAACGGATCGTCAGGGATTGGTAGCCGGTTTTGTGGGGCAAACGGCCATCAAAACCAGTGAAAAGATCGAAGAGGCCCTGGGCGGTGTATTGTTCGTGGATGAAGCCTATGCGCTTACGCAAAAAAGCACCAGCCAGGGTGATTTTGGTGATGAAGCCATTCAGACCCTGCTCAAACGGATGGAGGATATGAGAGGTCGTTTCTTCCTCTTCGTGGCGGGATATCCCGACAATATGGAAAGCTTCCTGAAAGCCAACCCGGGCCTCAGTTCCCGCTTTGACAAAATCCTGCGATTCGATGATTATCACCCCACCGAGCTGCATCAGATCGCTCTGCAAATGCTGGAAGAGAAGAGTATGCTTACATCTCCGGAAGCCAGCGATCACCTGAAGGATTACCTGGAATTCCTGTATGAATACCGCGATAAGTTCTTCGGCAATGCCCGAACGGTACGTCAGGTCATCAACGAGGCGATCAAGAACCAAAACCTTCGCCTGGCGGCTCTGCCTCCCGAAGACCGCAAAAAGACGCCTGACAATGTGCTGACGATGGAGGATGTATCCACCTTCAAGCTAGACAAAAGTTCCTTCGTGTTCAATAAGAAGACGATCGGTTTCCATCGCCGGAGCGACGATTAGCGGGGAGCCCGCAATCCCAGATGCCAGGGTTTCCAGCCCCTTGGAACCAGTGCCCAGTGTTGTTGTTCGGCAAATTCCGAACGGAATAACAATAAACCTACATCGTACAGGTCAATGCTGGCGCGCACTTCCGGACGATAACGCAGTTTATCCCATACAGCACGCATTTCCTTCGACCAGTAGATGTCGGCAAGTACGATTATTGTTCCGGGGTGAACCTTCTCTAACATCCAATTGACGTAGCGTTCGGTGGGCTCGTATCGGTGATTACCATCCACAAATGCATAATCTAATCCATCCATTTGCTCTAGTAAAGCGGGCAGCGCCTCTTCGAAGGGGGCATTATACACCTGGGTGTTCAGCAACCCAATCCTGCGAAACTGCCGCTGGGCAAATTCGGCGGAAGCCGGATTGCCTTCAATAGTCCACATGGGTTTGGAAGGCGCAGCTGCCGATTGGTACATACCGGAGATGCCCAGGGAGGTGCCCAGCTCAAGCAGGTGTTTGGGTTTCTGAAAATTAACCAGTCGGAATAACAACCTGCCAACACGAGGCGAAACGGGAGTGTGGCGCGCGAGGTCCGAAATGGTCCTCGAAGTTGTATCGGACACTTGCGATCCCGCACCTAAATCCCGAATACTCAGGGAGGTGTGGTTTTCCAGCAATTGTTTGCGGTAGCCTTCGATGGTGGGGAAGGCATAGTACTGCCGATCGTCTTCGAGGACTTCCCCGATGAAGCGGGCCACGTAGGGTGAATGGACATCGTACAGTGTTTGGGCCTTTCGATAAAAACGCATAAATCCAGACCATTGCCGGAGTCGGATGTGTAATAGGGACATTCGTCTTAATTTTACACGGTACATACCCGGAATGACCTGATAGGGCTTATTTTAGCAGGACATTAACATTCAAACAATACGACCCTGCCGATCATTTCCGATATAGTAGAAGCCTCAAATACATTTTTGCAATGGCTTCGTGAAGCCGTGGCCGATCGGTTTGAGGTACAACAAAAACAAAGAAACAAAAAAGATGATGAAGAAATGCATGCTCTTGTTGATGGCTTTCGGGATACTGACAGCTGTTAACGGACAGGACAACGCCCCGAAAGACTGGTTCTTGCGTTCACCCGCGGAAGGTTATCCCGGCATAAGTGCAAAAAGCCTGTATAATCGACTGCCAGCTGATGTGGATGGACAAACCGTCGTGGTAGCTGTGATTGATTCCGGTGTGGACTATGAACACGAAGACCTCGATGATGTCATGTGGGTGAATCAAGACGAAATTCCCGACAATGGGATAGATGACGATAAAAACGGCTATATCGATGATATCCATGGATGGAATTTCATCGGTAACGCCAGTGGTGAAAATATCGACCACGACAACCTGGAGGCTACCCGACTGTACGCCAAATACAAAGAGTTCTTCAGAGGAAAAAACATTAGTGACCTCAATAAAAAGGAACGTGAAAAGTTCGAGCTCTATCAGAAGGTAAAAGAAGAAGTAGAGTCCAAGCGGGAAAATCTGGTGGAGCAGTACCAACTGTACAGCATGGTTCATGATATCTTTATGCAGATCGACAAAATGATCGATAAGGATACCGTAACTGCTGAAGATCTGAATTCCCTGCAAGCCGATGATCCCCGTTTGATGAGTGTTGCCAAAGCGGTTGCCGCTCAGGTTCAGGCAGGTTCATCCTTCGAAGAACAGGTAGATCAGGTGAAAGAAGCCTACGACTACTTCGATGCACAATACAACTACAATTGGAATCCCGACTTTGATCCCCGTGACCTGGTGGGCGATGATTATTCCGATAAAGAAGAACAAATATACGGGAACAACGATGTTCGCGGCCCTGATGCCCATCACGGTACCCACGTAGCGGGAATTATCGCGGCCGAACGCGGAAACGATGTCGGTATGGACGGGGTAGCGGCCAACGTTCGCATTATGTCTATCCGCACCGTTCCCGATGGTGACGAGCGCGATAAGGACGTGGCTAATGCCATCCGCTACGCTGTTGATAACGGTGCCAGCGTGATCAACATGAGCTTCGGGAAAGGTTATTCCCCCTACAAAGAGGTGGTGGATGACGCCGTTAAATACGCCCGCAAAAAAGATGTGCTATTGATCCACGCCGCCGGTAA
>JASBTH010000522.1 GCA_030148525.1 Saprospiraceae bacterium
GTTTGGGATTTATCCTTTGGACTGCAAATGTCTAGAATTTGAACCTCACTGCAGCCTTTTTTCGCCCCGTAGCCATGCTACGAAGCTCAAAAAAGGCTTTGTGAGAACCAAATTCTAGACATTTTCGCCATCAAAAACAAACCCCAAACACGCTCTTAGTCATTCAAACTTTTCGACCGGAAAAAACCGGAAAATACTATCTATGCTCAAAGATTCCTATCGACATAAGGGTTTGCGCCGTCAACTAATTCAATCGCTTCGGGATAAAGGAATCCGGGACAAACGGGTTCTCCAGGCTATGAATGACCTGCCGCGTCACTATTTTCTGGAAAAAGCCTTTGAGGAAAAAGCCTACGAAGACATTCCGTTTCCGATCGGCAATGAGCAAACGATCTCTCAGCCTTATACGGTAGCCTATATGACGGAATTGCTCCGGGTAGAGAAAAGGCAAAAAGTACTGGAGATAGGGACTGGCTCGGGATATCAGGCAGCTCTTCTCAGCATGCTGGGGGCCCGGGTATACACCATCGAACGCCACCAGGAACTTTACGAGCGCACTACGAATCTCCTCGAGTCCCTGGGGTTTGGTCATATTCGCACCTACTGGCGCGACGGGTATAAAGGGCTAGCGGAATTTGCACCCTTCGATCGCATCATTGTCACGGCAGGAGCAACGGAAATCCCTTCGGCCCTGCTTGACCAACTGGCTACTGGTGGTGTTATGGTCATCCCAGTAGGGAAAAAACAGCAAAAGATGCACCGCCTGACTAAAAAACCAGACGGGACATTTCTCGACGAGGTGCTGGGTCCCTTCCGGTTTGTGCCCTTCGTGAGTGGAAAATCGACTTCGGCCGACACTGATAACACCTAGCCTGTCAGGGGTTACCCACCTTGCGGCCGCCGGCCGTCCGTGAATCAATTATGGTTCGGTCAATTTTCTTAAGATCCACCAGGATTTAGCAAAGTTTAACGGTTCCGGCGGGCTTTAAAAAAGGACGTTAACAGTTCCTGACACTCCTCTTCCAGGATTCCGTATTCGAGGGTGGTCTTGGGGTGAAGTATTTCTTTGCCAAAACGCAGAAATCCACGCTTGTCATCGCCGGCACCAAATACCACCCTGCCTATCTGGGACCAGGCCAGGGCACCAGCGCACATAACACAGGGCTCCAGGGTTACAAATAAGGTGCAATCGGTCAGGTACTTGGCATCGAGATAGTTGGACGCTGCGGTCAGGGCTACCATTTCGGCGTGGGCAGTGACATCGCGTAGTTGCTCCGTCGTATTATGACCGCGGGCAATGATATGCTGGTCACTCACAACAACCGCGCCTACCGGAACTTCGCCTAGCTCGTAGGCCCGCCTGGCTTCTGCCAGAGCCTGCTTCATAAAGTAATCATCGCTGAGAATGCTCAACATAGTTTGCGGTTATGGCTTCTATATACAAGATTCCTCAGATTATGGCAACCCCGATGGTTTGGTAGAAGTTTTCGACTTATACGCTTTTCTTTTTGTTCTATAATTCCATACCTTTGCACATGGAAATATTAAAAACACAAACCGACAAGTTTTTAGGAGAAGCATTGACCTACGACGACGTCCTGCTCGTCCCGGCTTACTCCGAAGTCTTACCTCGAGATGTAGATATTTCTACCTACGTCACACGCAATCTTAAATTGAATACGCCCGTTGTTTCGGCGGCCATGGATACCGTTACGGAAGCCAAGCTGGCTATTGGTATTGCACGTCAGGGTGGAATTGGTATCATCCATAAAAATATGACCATTACGGACCAAGCCGAACAGGTGCGGGCTGTAAAGCGGTCGGAAAGTGGTATGATCATCGACCCGGTCACCCTTAAGGTGAATGCCATTGTAGGAGATGCACTCGACCTGATGAAACGATTCAAAATCGGAGGAATACCCATTGTCGACGAACACGACCACCTCATAGGTATCCTGACCAACCGCGATCTTCGCTTTGAAGTGAACCGGCAACGCCCCATCACCGACCTGATGACGAGCTCTAATCTGATTACGGCTCCGGTTGGTACAAATCTGGAACAGGCGCGGCACACCCTGCAAAAGCACAAGATCGAAAAGCTGCCCGTAGTGGATGACTCCGGTAAGCTCGCGGGATTAATCACCTACAAGGACATCATGAAGGTGAAGAACTACCCTCACTCCTGCAAAGATGACTACGGGCGTCTGGTCGTGGGTGCTGCAGTTGGCGTTACGGCCGATATGCTGGAGCGGGTGGATGCGCTGGTCCAGGTAGGTGTTGATGTAATCGCTATCGACACCGCCCACGGTCACTCGCGTGGGGTTTTAGATGCCGTGCGCAAGGCGAAAGACCATTTCCCCGACCTGGATGTTATCGGAGGAAACGTAGCTTCCGCTGAAGGCGCCAAAGCACTGGTCGAGGCCGGTGCCGATGGTATTAAAGTTGGTGTCGGCCCTGGCAGTATATGCACAACGCGCATTGTGGCCGGTGTCGGAGTTCCCCAGCTGACTGCCATCCACAACGCTTACCAGGCCATCAAAAACACCGGGGTGCCCATCATCGGTGACGGTGGGATTCGCTATACAGGTGATATCGTTAAGGCCTTAGCGGCTGGTGCCAGCACCATTATGGCGGGAGGTCTGTTTGCCGGCGTGGAAGAAGCTCCCGGTGAAACGATCATCTTTGAAGGGCGGAAATTTAAGGTATACCGGGGTATGGGTTCGCTGGAAGCCATGTCGAAAGGTTCCAAAGACCGTTATTTCCAGGATGCAGAAGACGACATCAAAAAACTGGTGCCCGAGGGGATTGAAGGACGCGTCCCCTATAAGGGATCCGTTGGCGAAGTGATGGTGCAATACATCGGTGGCCTGAAGGCCGGCATGGGCTACTGTGGTTCCCGTACTGTTGCGGAATTACGCGAGAAAGCCCAATTTGTGAAGATCACCAGTGCGGGTGTTCACGAAAGCCACCCCCACAATGTATCCATTACCAAAGAAGCCCCCAACTACAGCCGCCGGTAAAGGATCCTATTAATACTATGAGTTATTCCGATGAATATACGACTGATTCCGGCAGCCATCGGTTGCCGGAATCTTTTTTTCAGAGCACCGATGTGGTGGCTGTCGCCAAACAACTACTCGGCAAAGTAGTTGTTACGCATATCAATGAAGGGCTCACCAAAGGTCGTATTGTTGAAACGGAAGCCTACCGGGCCCCCGATGACCGCGCATGCCATGCCTGGAATAACCGTCGGACCAAACGCACGGAAACCATGTTTGCACGTGGCGGAACGGCCTATGTATACCTTTGTTACGGCATCCACCACCTATTCAACGTAGTCACCGGTCCCGAGGGGACTGCTCACGCCGTTTTAATTCGCGGAATTGAGCCCCTATACAACCTGGATTTGATGCTCTCCCGTCGGAATATGGAACAGGTGCGACCACAATTATCAGGCGGCCCGGGCGTTTTGTCTAAGGCTTTGGGGATTACCACCGACCTGGACGGCACCTATATGCCCGGTATCCACAGCCCACTGTGGCTCGAAGACGATGGCTACACGCTCCCTCCCGACGACCTGATCATCGGGACCCGGGTTGGGGTGGATTACGCCGGTGAGTGGGCCTACGCTCCCTGGCGATTCTCGATTCGTGCCAACCGGTTCGTGAGCCGCGGCAAGGGAGCAGACCCCGATAGCCACTAAAAAGGGTTCTCTGACAATTATTCGCCGCAAAAATTGTCAGCGAAAGTGAAAAAACAAACTACTATGCAAAAATCGATCTGGCTGTCAATCTTCTGTATACTCTTGAGCGCCTGGCCGGGAAAGCACGGCTCAGCTCAGGAATTCGTTGATTTGCGCTACGAAAACTACGACTACGGTCCCTTCGTCGGAGCCGTGCGGTTTCACGTAGATGGACTGCGCACGAGTTTTCCGGTCACTGATCTGGAGGGCAGTAGCCGGTTATTAGTCTCCTTCGATGACCTGGATGGTGACGTACGTGACTACTATTATACCATCATTCACTGCGACCGGGATTGGCATCCATCTGAGCTCAATCAAATGGAATATCTGGATGGATACTCAGAAGAACGGATACTGGATTTCCAGTTTTCCGCCAAAACCCTGGAAGAATATACCCGCTACCAGTTTACCATCCCCAATCAGTCCATTCGCTGGACTAAGTCGGGAAATTACCTATTGGTGGTCTATGAAAAGGATGAGGATTTTTACCCCGTTCTGTCGAGGCGGTTCGTTGTTGCCGAACGGGCTATTCCCGTCACCCCCCGCTTAACCCGTGTCAGCCAGCCCAGCAAAATGCGTACCCACCAGGAAATTGATTTTGTAGCCAATTTCGAGAACTTCCCGCTGCGCAATCCCCAGCAAGACATCAAGGCCGTCATTCTGCAAAACGGACGCTGGGACTCAGCCATCGATGGGTTACCACCACAGTTTGTGTTGGGCAATGAGTTGCGTTATGATTATCAGAACAAGATAATCTTTCCGGCCATGAAAGAATTTCGCTTTATAGACCTGCGCAATTTGCGTTACCCCAGCCAGAATATTGCCCGGGTGGAACGCCTGCCGAATCGCTGGGAAGTCACCCTGCTCAAAGACCGGCCACGCGATGGTCAGCCCTATATCGAATACGAAGACCTGAATGGTGGTTTTATTATCGAAAACCAGGAACAAAGCAATGAACTTGCCGCTGACTACGCCCAGGTTTTGTTTACCTTTTCCGCTGAAGAGCCTTTTTACGATAAGGACCTATATCTGATGGGGGCATTCACAAATTGGCAAACCGATGAGCGATATAAGATGGCTTATAATGAAGCCGTGAATGGGTATGTGTTAAAATATCCGCTTAAACAAGGCTTTTACAACTACGCCTACGGTCTGATGCCCGCTGCGGATGGGAAGCCCACAAGCCGAAATGAAGAAGAACCCCGGAAAGAAGTACAACCCGATTTCTCGCTCACCGAAGGTAACTTTTTTGAGACCGAGAACAACTACCTCATACTGTTGTATTACCATCCTTTTGGTGCCCGGTACGATCAAGTCGTCGGGTTCGTTCAATTCAGCACCAACTAGTTCTGACCGTTTTTCGGCTTTCGCCAAAAACCGGACTTATGCTCCCATTTCCTAATTTTGCGTCCCTGAAAAGAAGAGCATCTCCCCCCTATCGGTATAACACCAATTGCCGGTTGTCTTCGACGAGCAGTTAATCCAAGATAAGGTGCCATTGATATAAAAATTTCGGTCGCTCTTCCTCACTTTTCTACTATTGTATCCGGATCGACCCGGGGGTGGTCGGTCCGGGCATGCATCTTACAGACAGTTTATTGTCGTACCTCCTAAAAAACCTTCGACCATGCGTCTACTTGTACTCTTTTTATCAGTGATCTTTATCCTGGAATCTCAAACCGTTGAAGCTCAGAGCAACACCCGGATGACACTTGCGCAATGCATTGATTATGCCCGGCAAAACAGCCTGAATATTCGACAGGCCCAGAACAGTGTCCGCACCACTGAACTGAGCCTCAAGCAAAACAAATTGAGCCGTTTGCCAAGTTTGAGTGCCAACATAAGTGCGGGTAACCAATTTGGTCGTACCATTGATCCCGTTACCAACGACTTCGTCACTCAAAGTGTAGGTTTCAATTCCTATAGCGTAAATTTGGGTATGACAGTCTTTGCGGGCAACCGGATCAACAACTCCATCCGCCAGTCCGACCTGGATGTACAAGCTGCCAAACTGGATGCTGAATTTCAGTCGGACAACCTGGCTCTTCAGGTGGCCAATGCGTATCTGAGCATTCTTTTGGCTCAGGAGCAGTTAGAGCTTACCCAGCAGCAACTACAACTCTCTCAACAGCAGTTGGACCAAACCGACAAACTGATCCAGGCCGGGTCACTGCCCGAAAACGATCGCCTCGACTTCTTGTCCCAAATCGCACTGGATGAGCAAAGCATTGTCGATGCCGAGAATCAGTTGGCTATCGCCTACCTAAACTTAAAGCAATTGATGGATTACGATCCCACACAACCGCTGGAAATCGTAACGCCTGAGATTGTAATCCCCGCCGATGCCAGTCCCGATAACTACCGTTTTAATGATATTTACGTGAGTGCATTGGGGGCCCAGGCCAATATAGAGGCCGCCGACAAACGAATTGAAAGCGCCGAAATCGGAGTTGACCTGGCTAAAGCCGGCTTCATGCCCACCTTGCGCATATCCGGTGGCCTGAACACCAACTACTCTTCACGTGCCCAGCAGTTCATTTTCGTGGATGGTACGGAGAGTCAGACTATAATCATTAATGGCCAGGAGGTTACGCTGGAGGTACCTACTACTACCCCCGTCGGGCAGGACTATCCCTATTTCGATCAATTCCAGGATAACTTTGGTCAAAGTATCGGCGCCAACCTGTCGATTCCTATTTACAGCAATCACCAGAATAAGATCGCCGTGGAACGGGCCAGGTTAAACGCCATTGGCCAGGAACTGCAAGGATTACAGGCACGTCAGACCTTAAAAAACAACGTACAACAGGCCATTGCCGATGCACGTGCAGCACAGCGATCATTGCGGGCCGCCCAAGCTTCCGTTTCAGCTGCGGAAATCGCCTTTGACAATGCGGAAAAACGATTCACCCTGGGAGCTATTAATTCCCTGGAGTACTCCACCGCCCGCAACAACCTGGACCGCGCCCGTATCCAACTGATCCGGGCCCGCTACAGCTATCTGTTTAATATCAAGCAAGTTGAATTTTACCAGGGCAAAAGCATTAGCCTGGAATAATATACACAAACCGGTAATCGGCCAAATGATCCGGTACCGGACCTACTTTACACTCATTTTTTTGCCGGAAGGCTTCGCTTAACAATTGTAGAAAAATGGCAAAACGAAAACGTAATAATACCCTGATTATCGTACTGGTCGCTGCGATCGTGCTGTTAGTCGTTGCTCTCATTATCAAGCAGCAAAACAGTTCAAAAGGCGAACGGGTAACTACCGAAGTGGTAGAGGCACGCACCATTAAAGAGATGGTTGCTGCCAGCGGGAAGATCTTCCCGCAGACAGAAGTAAAAATCAGTTCTGATGTATCCGGTGAGGTGGTTAAACTCTACGTGGAAGAAGGTGACTCTGTTTCTGCGGGCCAGTTGTTGGCCAATGTAGACCCCGAAGCCATCGAATCTCAGGTGGAACGAGGCCGGGCCTCCGTGAATACTTCAAAGGCACAATTGGCCAACTCGCGTTCACAGGTTAAAAACCTCATGGCTCAGCGGGAACAAATTGAAGCGCAATTACAGAATGCCAAGGAAATCTACGAACGGAACAAACAGCTGTTTGACCAAGGGGTTATCTCCGAAGCTGACTTCCAGCAATCCGAATCGAATTACAAAGGACTCCAGGCTAACCTGCGGTCTTCGACTGCCAGCATTCAGGCAGCCGAAGAAAACGTCAAGGCCGCTGAATTTTCGGTAAAAAGTGCCGAAGCAACCCTTGAAGAATTGCGCACCAGTCTGCGCCGAACGTCCATCTACGCTCCTATGGACGGTACTATATCCATGTTGAGCATCGAAGAAGGTGAGCGCGTGGTTGGTACGATTCAAATGACTGGTACGGAAATGATGCGTATTGCAAACCTGGATGCCATGGAAGTACGCGTGGATGTGAGTGAGAATGATATTCCCCGCGTTTCCATCGGTGACGAAGTGGAAATCGAGGTGGACGCTTATATCGACCGCATCTTCAAAGGTACAGTGACCCAAATTGCTAATTCAGCGTCAAATTCAGCTACGGCTGCCCTGACTAGTGATCAGGTCACCAACTTCGAAGTGCGCATTAATATTTCACCCGAATCGTACCAGGATTTGATTACCCCAACCAAGCCCTTTCCCTTCCGTCCGGGTATGTCGGCTTCGGTAGAGATCAATACTTCCGTAAAAGAGGACATAGTAGCCATTCCGATCCAATCGGTAACCACCCGGGAAAAAAAGACGGTCTACCGCGATACAAAAGACCTGGATGAGCCCGATCTGCCCATCGAGGTAGTATTCAAACTGGTTAACGATACACTGGCTCTGGTACCTGTCACCACCGGTATTCAGGATGATTCGTACATCGAAATCACGAAAGGGCTCAATGTGGGCGACGAGGTTATCACCGGCCCCTACTCAGCTATCTCCCGGAAACTGGAGCCTGGTGATGAGATTGAGAAAGTGAAAGAATCAGAATTATTTACAAGTAATTAACCTTTTTCAGGTTTGAGGTTTGGGGTTTGAGGTTTGGGGTTTGGGGTAACCTCTAACCTGACCTCAAACCCCAAACCTCAAACCTAAAACCTGATCATGGAATGAAGAAAAGAGCTCTGATCACCTTTATAAAGAACCCGGTTAAGGGAACGGTAAAAACCCGTCTGGCAGCCGATGTTGGTGACGATCAAGCCCTTTTGATCTACCTGGAACTAATGCGGCACACCCGTGAGGTCGCCCGGCAGATTGATGCACATCGCCTGCTGTATTACGGTTCCCATATTGACGAGGAGGATGCATGGCCGGCGGAGGCATTCGACAAACGCGTACAACCCTCCGGTGATCTGGGCCAGCGCATGGAGACCGCTTTCCGCGAAGCCTTGCGTAAAGCCGAAGCGGCCATAATCATCGGAAGCGATTGCGCTTCCCTGACTCCGGATATTGTGAACCGGGCTTTTGAGAAGTTGGATGCGAATGACGTGGTGCTGGGCCCCGCCCTGGATGGAGGCTACTACTTACTGGGAATGAAACGGGTGCACGAATTTCTGTTCCGTAATATGATCTGGAGTACAGATCAGGTCTTTACGGAAACAACACGCCGGATTGAAAAAGCCGGATTGGAATACGACACGGTGGCAACCTTGTCGGACATTGATTATGCGGAAGACTGGGAAAAATACGGATGGCCGGTTTAGAAAACGACCGGCATTCAGGCCTTATTTTTCTTCACTTTTTTCAGGAAAATACGTCCCCGGTCACGACCGTCAAAGAAAGGGGTCGGTATGATCTCCTGCCAGTAGCCGTTCAGCGTAGTTTCCCAAATACTTGGCCGGTACAATAATTGGTATTTTCGCGTGTACCGTGGCTTAACCCCCGTTCCTTCGAGGGGAATAAATTCGACATCGGCCATATAGATCGATTGATCCTGATACAGAACCCCCCGGATCTCCATTTCGATAACCTTACCCTTTTCCAGGTGAACGTAGGACTTCCCCTTCAGGCGTTTCCCTTCTTTGGTAAGAAATAATTCAAAGGTGTAGCTGTTTTCAGATTCCAATCCACCGTCTGATATGGTACCTTTCCACAATCCTTCTAATTTATCCTGGGCCTGCACCGCGGACACACCGATCATTAAAAAACAAAGGAAAAGTCCTAACCGAAGCATAGTTTATCGTTTGTGGAGCTACCAAATAAGAGGCCTTAAAAAAACAGAATTTACCTCCGAATTCATAATTCCGAGCTGAAAGCCTTAGTAATCCAGCCTACAATACGCCTATTCGGAAGCTCCTAATTCAATATATGCCCTGAGATCCTCCAATTGTTGATCGGTCATTTTCTCTTTGGTATAATTGGGCATGTAGGTGCGCTTGCCAGGCATGGGACTTGTACCGTAGCGCGACACCTGATACAGTGAATAGCGAGTGTACCGGTCCATATGTTTTTTCAGATACTGAAAAGTATTCTTTGAATCATCTAACCGAAAAAACGCGTAGCGGGCATTCTCATGGCAATGAAGGCATGAGGATTCGTAGATCATTTCTCCCCGTTCGGGGCGACCGGTTATTCCCTCGTACCCTTCCGTGCGATTGTCGGGCGGCTTGACAAAGGTGGCGGGCGAATAGTCGAGGTAGTAGGACTGGATCAACTTTCTGGCTGCTGCCTGATCGCCCCTACCCGCCAGAGCATTTTCTATGGTCGTTTTGTCTTCATTAGAAAGGTCCAGGTCACTGATCGTCAATCCAATGGTCCACAAATAAGCAACAACCGATTCCTGTTCCCAATCCTCCAGCGGTCGGCCCTGGGCACACTCGGTAGCACACAATTGAATAGCTTCCCGTAAACTTTCGCGGGCAGCAAAAACCAATTCTCCGTATTTTTCCTGATAGTCTCCATTGTAAAAACGACGTCGATTAATGGCCCCATAGAGGGTAGTACCCTGCAAAAATGGTATTCCTCGCTCTGTGACGTAATCGAGTCGTGCTTCGGGGTCTGCCTCCAGCAAATCCGGGTCTTCCCGCACGGTATTGTGGCAACTGGTACAAACGAAGTTGGCACTTTGTTTGGAAGCTCGCTTTCCGTCCGGACCTTCGGCAAATCCGGTATGTACCAGGGATGCTCCGCTGGCAACCGATACGCCGGGCAAGGTAGTATCCGGTTGGAAAGGATGATCGTCGGCACCCAATTGGGCTAGTACCTCCGCCAGGGGTGCATCATCGACAAAGACCTCCCGATAGGAATCGGCGGGGGGCTCAAGGTACCACCAACCAAAGAGGCCCAGAAAAATAATCAGATATAGGGATTTCATACTTATTACAGATTGAAAGGTCGGGAAATGGTGAAGCCAAAGCGGAATTCACCGTCCAGCCAGTTGGACGTAGTGTAGGGAATATATCCGGTTTCCATGATCTGGGTGGCATTGGTCAAATTCAATTGAAAAACGTGGCCACCGGTCTCAATCTCTACGCCTACCCCAATGGCCGGATAAAAGCCATTATCGGCCGTACGCATGTCCGAAATCGGAACCGCCGCATCCAGTACAATGCCAAATACCCTCGATAGTTGTATTCGGGTAGCTAAACCGGCACTAAGGATGCCATTCTCATCTTCAAAGGGAACCACATTGCGGTAGGTATAACCCAGGCTGGCTTGAAGCGAAAAGTTATCCGAAAACTTGCGCGCTGCGATGGCCTGACCGTGGTAGGCAAGGCGGTGAGCAAATACCGCAAAGTTTTGAATTACATCTTCATTGTCTACCGCTTCGGAGGTGGAAATAGAAGCTACTCCGAGCAGGGCCAGACTTATCGGACGACTATCATCTTCGCTTTGCCGGATGAGTCGTAATTTAGCCACACCATTCATCAGTTGGTTCAGGCCGGCCGTTCCATCCGGCAACTGTCCGCCGCCCTTGACCCGATGTAATCCGACCATAAAGTTATCGCTGATACCATATTCCAGTCCGATCAATACGTCAGCAGCCGTTTCCAACCCGTAAAAGGTTTTGAATCCACCGCGATCACCGGCGATATCCCCGAATCGGTGGGTAATACGCACATCCAATTTTCTGCGCCCCAGGGTTTCGGTGGAGTGCGTGTTGATTACTCTGGTGTCTTTAAAAGTGGTATAAACCGGTTCCTGGGCGGACAACACTCCCGCAGCAAGTAATAGGATCAGCATGGAAAATATCGCTCTCATGGGTAGTTTTTTTTTAGAAGTGCGTGGTCCCTTATTCCGGGTAGTTATCCGCAAGCCAACAAGCTAACAGTTCTAACTGATCAGCCGTGAGTTCCCTCGGTCGATCCGAAGGTGCGTAATCCGGCGGCATCCCAAGGTTGGGATCCGATTCCAGCTCGATTACTCTTGATCGAAAAGATCCGTTTTCCAAATTGGGCAACAGGTTTTCGAACCGATTGTAGCCGGGATGACAGCCACTGTAAGCACAAGATTCGTCGAGAATGGCCTTTATATTGAGCTCATAGGAAGCCATCAGGTTATCACAAGCCGGCGAATCAAGCGGATTAGCAGGGAGTTGGTCACGCGTACAATACGTACAAAGAAAGCCAACCAATACAGGCAGGTACAGCTTTTTCAAATTCATAGGAATGTCTTTTCCAAAAGTCCTGCTTCTTCACTAACGAAAAAGTAGCAGTCACGGGATTTAAAAGTTGGTTGTATTTTGAGATAACTTACTGCAGATAAACCCTTCTGTTCATGAACCAGAGTTGGTATCGTGATGTATGTTTAGTAACATCTAAAAGTATACGGTACCTTTGTACTCGTAATTTTGGTTAAAATTAAAAAATAATTGATATGTATCCTGCCGAATTGACTGCCCCTATGGCCAAAGATTTGACAAACCACGGTTTTGAAGCGTTAACAACACCGGAAGAGGTCTCCAGTGTGCTTGACAAAAAAGAAGGAACCGTTATGGTTGTTGTAAATTCCGTTTGCGGCTGTGCAGCTGCTAATGCACGTCCTGGTGCCAAGTTAGCTGCTCAGAATGATAAAACTCCCGATATCATGGCCACTGTTTTCGCGGGTGTCGATCGGGAAGCTACCGAAAAAGCCCGTTCCTACATGTTGCCATACCCTCCTTCTTCACCGTCTATTGCGTTATTCAAGGACGGAAAACTGGTTCACTTTCTGGAACGTCACCACATTGAGGGGCGCACGGCTGAAATCATCGCTGAAAACCTCAAGATGGCTTTTGATCGCTATTGCTAAATCGATCAATTATACCAGGCTAAACACAAAACGCCCCGCCAGAATCTGGCGGGGCGTTTTTTACGGAGCCAGACGCTCTATCGACCAGGCACTGTCGCCATCCTTCCGGGTGTACTGCAGTCGATCGTGGAGTCGACTGGCCCGGCCCTGCCAAAATTCAACCAGGTTGGGCTTGATAAGGTAGCCACCCCAATGTTCCGGTCGCGGTAGTACCTCCTCGTTCTGGTATTGCTGCTCTAGCTGCTCCACCGAATCCTCCAGCATAGACCGATTGTCGATAACTTCACTCTGTGGAGAAGCCCAGGCTCCAATCTGGCTGCCCTTGGGGCGACTTTGGAAATACCGGGTGGAATCGTCCGGACTGATTTTCACCACATTACCCTCAATTCGCACCTGACGTTGCAATTCCAACCAATTGAAAACCATTGCTGCGCAAGGAGTATGCGTTAGCTCTTTGCCCTTACGGGAGTTATAATTGGTAAAAAACACAAAACCATCTTTATCAAATCCTTTGAGCAGAAGGACACGGGCAGCTGGTTTACCCTGCTCTCCTACTGTGGCCAGTACCATGGCATTGGGTTCCGCCAATTCAGCATCCGTAGCCTCCTTAAACCACCTGCCGAATTGTTCGATGGGATCTTCTGCCACATCCTCAATATCAAACGGCTCCGCCGAATACTCCTGACGCATTTGTTGGATATCCATATCGTTTGTTTTGGCTTTTAGGAATATATAATGAATAAAGGGATTTGATCAAGCGGTCAGCGTGATCCCGCAAATACCTGACCTGCCTTTCCGGAGAGTAGTTTTCCGAAAACCTTCCGAAGAACCATTGGGTATAGACAAAAAAAACCCTCGGAAGACCGAGGGCGAAAGATAAAAACAAAAACTATGAACAAACGATCTTTTGTCGATACTGTGGGCCCAAGGGGCAATGCAAAATAACAAAATATCTACCAAAGATGCTACCCCCTCCGGATTAAAAGTCTAGGTAGATGAAATAGCCGGTCCGGTTTGACCGGAACTCGACTCGGTATTTTCCTTATTAACCAGTCCCCGTAGCCAACGATTAAGTTTATAACTCAGGAAAAACATGGAAGGTACTACCACAAGTGTCAGGAAGGTAGCAAAAACCAATCCGTAGATTACCGCCCAGGCCAACGGACCCCAGAAGGCTGTGTTATCACCACCCACAAAATAATTGGGGTCGCCTTCGGTAATCAGGGTGAAAAAGTTGATGTTGATACCCAGTGCCAGGGGGATCAACCCCAAAACCGTGGTTATAGCCGTGAGCAGTACCGGACGAAGACGGGTTGCCCCGCCAAGCTCAATGGCTTCCTTCACCGTCTCAACGTCCAACTCATAGATACTCGAGACTCCAAGTTGCTCCATTTTATTATTGATCAGGATATTGGTGTAATCGATCAAAACGATCGCATTATTTACCACAATACCAGCCAGGGAGATAATACCCAAACCGGTAAAAATTACGGAGATGTTCATTCCGGAGAATGCGTATCCTAAAAATACCCCGATCGTACTAAAGAGGACCGACAAAATGATGATAAAGGGCGAAGAGATGGAGTTAAACTGAGCTACAATGATGATGAAAATGGCAAAAAGGGCAATCGAAAAGGCCAGGGAAAGGAAGCTCAGGTCTTCCGCCTGTTGCTGTTGTTCTCCCGTAAATTCATAGGTGAATCCTTCCGGTAAATCGTACCCGGCCATCAGCTCATCCAGTTCGGAGACGATCTCGTTGGCATTGTACCCCTCCACCACATTGGAATAGATGGTAACCACCCGGTCCAGGTCTTTCCGCTTAATAGCGCTATAGGTAGACGTGTATTCAATATCGGCCACCGACGAAATGGGTACCTGCACGATCTGTCCGGAAGCAGCCGATCGAAACGTGACCTTTTTATTGAGTAGTTGCTCAATATTGTTGCGGTATTCCTCATCCAGGCGAACCATAATGGGATAGTCATCTTCCCCGTCCTTAAACTTACTAACCTCCCGTCCGAAAACAGCGGTGCGGATAGTGTTGGCAATGTCGAAGGTGGAGATCTCATAGCGACGGGCTGCATCCCGATTGATATTAATGATCAACTCCGGTTTGCCAATCTGGACATCGGCTTTGAGTTCCTCAATACCCGGAATAGACTGCCGGTTGATGAAATTGATCACCCGGTCGGATAAAATGGCCAGTGAATCAATGTTCTCGCCCTGAATCTCCAGGTTGATGGGTTTACCCGTAGCCGGGCCATCCGCATTCTTATCTACCACCACCTGCACCCCCGGAATACCCCGGGAAGCCTGGCGAATATCTTCCATAATATCGTAAGTGGATACGCCACCCCGTTCCTCATAAGGCACAAAGGAAACTGTCAGGCGGGCCTTGTGCGGGGAAGAACCCGGTTCCGGAGGACCGTTAGGGTCCGATGTATTTTCACCAATTTGCAACAGCACAGCCT
>JASBTH010000376.1 GCA_030148525.1 Saprospiraceae bacterium
TGCGCTGTTCAATCGAGACACCGATCTGCTATCCAGGTCTCTGCGCGACGTGATCATCGAGCCCCAGCGGGCCCGTCTGATCCCCTATTTTTACGAGGTCCAGCAGGCCGCCCTCGGGGCGGGAGCCCTGGGCTGCAGTATTTCCGGGGCTGGCCCTTCTATATTTGCTTTGTGCGATCGTTTGACAACGGCCCGGGCTTGTGGCGACGCTATGGCGGCCGTTTTTGAACGAGCGGGCATAGCCCGGGAGGTATTTGTTTCACTAATCAACACAACGGGCGCCACCTGCGTCCGGCAAACGGTTGGCTCATGATTCTCTACAGTACGCGCAATCCCCGGGAAAAAACTCCGCTCGATATAGCCGTAATGCGTGGTTTACCTCCTGATAATGGTCTGTACATGCCGGAGGAGATCCCCGAACTGCCCACAGCTTTTTGGCAGACCTTTCCGGAGATGTCTTTACCAGAGATCGGTTTTGCAGTGAGTAAAGCCTTATTTCAGGGGTTTATCCCCGACGAAGACCTGCGCGGTATTTGCAAGCGGGCACTGACTTTTCCGGCTCCCGTACATAAATTGGACGATCAACGGTACGTATTGGAGCTCTATCACGGTCCGTCCCTGGCCTTTAAAGACTTTGGTGCCCGCTTCATGGCGGAGTTGATGAGCTATTTCAACCGGGATGCCGGTCAGGATCTGACCATTCTCGTTGCAACTTCGGGGGATACGGGCGGAGCAGTGGCTGCGGGCTTTTACCAAACACCGGGTATTGAGGTGGTCATCCTCTACCCTTCCGGGAAAGTGAGTCCTCTGCAGGAAAAGCAACTCACGACCCTGGGACACAATGTACGTGCTCTGGAAGTAGACGGCACCTTCGACGATTGCCAGGCGCTGGTTAAACAGGCGTTTTTAGACGAGGAGCTCACGCAAAAAATGCGGCTCAGTTCGGCCAACTCCATTAATATTGCCCGGCTGATCCCACAATCCTTTTACTACTTCGAAGCCTACCGGCAACTGCTTGCGGAAGGAGATCGCCCCACCACCTTTGTGGTACCCAGCGGAAATTTTGGCAACCTGACTGCCGGACTTTTCGCCCGACGGATGGGTCTGCCCATTGAACACATGGTGGCCGCAACCAACATCAATGATGTGGTACCGCGCTATCTGAAATCGGGCAAATACGCCCCCAAACCCAGTCACCGCACGCTTTCCAATGCGATGGACGTAGGAGATCCCAGCAATTTTGCCCGTATGGAAAATTACTTTAGCGGAACGGATGGTTCCACGTGGAACAATATGCGTGAACACATTCTGGGATACGCGTACACGGATGCCCAGACCGAAGAGACCATGCGCGAAGTAGAACAGAAGTTCACCTACATCCTCGACCCACACGGCGCAGTAGGCTACCGGGCCATGGACGCCTATCTGGCTAATCACCCCGATCACCGGGCTGTTTTATTAGAAACAGCCCATCCGGCAAAATTTTTGGAGGATGTGGAGCGTATTCTGGATCACGCGATAGAAGTACCGAAGCGCTTGGCCAGTTTACGAAACAAAACCAAGGTAGCTACCGAAATGAACCCAGTGTATAAGGACTTCAAGCGCTACCTCCTCTCCTAGTCAGATACTCATAGTCACTGGCAAGCGAACAGCTACCAAACAACTGATCAGGCAATAAATACTTCTGCCGTAATGCTATTAGGTAGCCCGGTTGTTCCACGTGGAACAACCGGGCTATTGTTTTTAAAAAAATATAATTGTAGAAAAATACACTTAATTAAACACTAAATGCAGAAATAAAAGCTAATAGCCCTACGTAATCTCTCTGTAAGATTTACCCGACGCCAACTTACTGATAACAAAAAAAGTTACTTTTGTTGACACAAAACCCAACGCATGCCTGATTACAGCAATCCAAAGCTTCTTGTCGAGCGGGGTAGCCTCAGTGAAGGACAAGTGACCTGGCGGAGCCCTTCGAATATCGCCCTCATCAAATACTGGGGTAAATACGGGCGGCAACTGCCGCAAAATCCTTCGATCAGCCTCACGCTTGATCAGGCTTACACCGAAACGACGATTGCGTACCGTCCCAAGACCGGAACCGGACAGGATATTGAGCTGGCTTTTTTCTTTGCAGACAAGCCCAATGATGCATTTGCCGCTAAGGTCAAAGCTTATCTGGAGCGTCAGGTGGATGTCTTTCCATTTTTACGGCAACTGACCCTTACCATACGATCTCATAACTCCTTTCCTCACTCGGCCGGGATTGCCAGCTCTGCTTCCAGTATGAGCGCCCTGGCCCTGTGCCTGTGTGATTTAGAACGCCAGTTTTTTGGCAATCTCGAAGATGATTCTGCCTTTCGGCAAAAAGCATCCTATCTGGCCCGTCTGGGTTCCGGATCTGCCTGCAGGTCGGTCTACCCAGTTACTGCCGTCTGGGGTGAAACCGTAGAAATTGACGGAACCTCCAATGAATATGCCGTCCCCGTTGGCGATCAACTGCACGAAGATTTCCGAACCTTCCACGATGATATACTAATCGTGAGTAATCGCGAAAAGTCAGTGAGCAGCCGGGCCGGCCATCAGCTCATGGATGGGAACCCCTACGCCAATCCACGGTACCAGCAGGCCCGCCAGCAATTACACCGGCTCTGGAACGCCATGAAAGAAGGCGACCTGGCAACCTTCGGGCAAATTACCGAGCAGGAAGCAATGACTTTGCACGCCCTTATGATGGCTTCCCACCCACCCTTCATTCTGATGGAGCCCAATACCCTGGAAATCATACGCCGTGTCCAGGCCTGGCGAACAGATACCGGACAGCCTTTGTATTTCACCCTGGATGCCGGCCCGAACATCCACTTACTTTACCCGCACGCCATTGCGGATGAAGTACAGGATTTTACCGCCGACAGCTTACAGCCTTTTTGTGAAAACGATCAGATTATTCGTGACCAGGTCGGGCAGGGTCCGTCTAAACGCTGAAAATGAACATTACCATGAAAATCTGGCAACGTATTACACAGGTCGCACAAGCAATTATTCTGGTGCTGCCCATGAGTTGCGCACAATCTATACCGGCCGATAAACCGGATTTAAAAAACGCCGACTACGATGCACGACTGCAGCGACTGCTCAGTTTCTCCACCCCCCTCATTGGCGTGGAGACACTACACGAAAAACTGAATGATGTATATCTGCTGGATACCCGCAGCCGGGAAGAATTCGAGGTAAGCCACATTGAAGGAGCACGCTACCTTGGCTATCGTAATTTGGAAGAAAGTGCTCTGGAAGGAGTACCGAAGGAGGCGGAAATCGTTCTATATTGCTCGGTAGGCTATCGCTCCGAAAAAATCGGAAACCGGCTCCGTGACATGGGGTACACCAATGTAACCAACTTGTACGGAAGCATTTTTGAGTGGGTGAATCACGGATATCCGGTAGTAACACCTACCGGTACAGCCACCGATAGCCTGCATACGTATAATCAAAATTGGAGTAAGTGGGTGAATGAGCCCACCATAAAAAAGATTTGGTAGATCTTTAGTAATTGCTTGAATTACAATTACCTTTGCGCGATTATTTTAAATCTGCCTGGAATTAATCAATAAAAAATCTGTTTGCGATGGATTTGTTTCAGAAACTGCTGGATAACAAAAGCCCCCTGGGTCAGTACGCCGATAAGGCGCACGGATATTATACCTTTCCAAAGCTGGAAGGTGAGTTGGGTGGCCGCATGACTTTCATGGGAAAGGAAATGATCGTGTGGAGTGTCAACAACTATCTGGGGCTGGGTAACCACCCGGAAGTACGTAAGGTGGATGCCGAAGCAGCAAAAGATTGGGGCCTCGCCTATCCGATGGGGTCGCGCATGATGTCGGGTGAAACCAAGTACCACGAGGAACTGGAAGCCAACCTGGCCGAATTCGTACAGAAAGAAACAGCCATGTTGCTCAACTTCGGCTACCAGGGGATTATGTCTGTAATCGACGCTTTGGTAGACCGCCGCGATGTTCTGGTGTACGATAAGGATGATCACGCGTGTATCTACGACGGCGTGCGTATGCACATCGGCAAGCGACTGCCTTTTGAACACAACGACATCGATAGCTTTGCCAAGCAAATAGCTAAGGCTCAGGTCATTGCCGAAGAAACCGGCGGTGGTATCCTCGTTATTACCGAAGGTGTTTTCGGTATGCGCGGTGAACAGGGCATTCTGAAAGAGATCGTCGAATACAAGCAAAAATACAACTTCCGCCTGCTCGTGGATGATGCCCACGGATTTGGTACGCTGGGTGAAACCGGCGCTGGTGCAGGGGAAGAGCAAGGTGTACAGGACGATATCGACCTTTACTTCAGTACCTTCGCAAAATCAATGGCAAGCATTGGTGCCTTCGTAGCCGGCGATGCGGATATCATCAACTACCTGCGCTACTCCGTGCGTTCGCAGATCTTCGCTAAATCCTTGCCAATGCCCTTGGTTATCGGCAACCTGAAGCGACTGGAACTGTTACGCACCATGCCCGAGCTGAAAGATAAACTCTGGGCCAACGTGAATATGCTGCAGAATGGCCTGCGCGACGCCGGCTTCGATCTGGGTAATACCAGCAGCTGCGTTACGCCCGTATACATGAACGGATCGGTAAGCGAAGCAACTAACCTGATCCACGATATGCGTCAACAGTTTAACATCTTTTGCTCTGCCGTAATCTATCCGGTAATTCCCAAGGGAATGATCCTGTTGCGCCTGATTCCGACGGCCGCACACACCGAGCAGGATGTGAAAGAAACTATTGAAGCCTTCCGGGCTATCCGCGGTAAATTGCAAGCGGGTGAATACCAGGGCGAAATGAAAAAAGTGGCTTTATAAGCCATGTTTAATTGTCCACAGATGTAGAAAAGGCGTTCCACCAGGTGGAGCGTCTTTTTCTTTTTTCACCTGAGGTATTATCTCATTCTTCAAATACAACGCCTTCGTAAAGAGCATCTAAAGTGAGGGTAAGATCAAGTGACGCAAGATGTACGTCCCCCCCGGTGAACGAGGAGATCTTCCACAGCTCTCCACCCCGGTCACGGTGGAATACATCGACTTGTTGGCTTGTCTGTTCGATGAGGACGTAATCAACGAGCGAAGGTATTTGCCGGTATTTATGAAATTTATCGCCCCGGTCGTAACTGGCCGTTGATTCCGACAGTACTTCAATGATCAACACCGGGTTGGTGATGGATTCCTTGTTGTGCTCGGCCGTTTCGATATCGCCGCAGACGACCATGACATCGGGGTACAAATAGCTGTTAGAAGAAGCAATATGCACTTTGACATCATTTATGAAGACCTCACAATCCTTTTTACCGTTTCTCAATTCCCCCCGAAGAGTACCAAAAGAGTTACCTGAAATTCTATTATGATTTATCGACCCGCCAGCCAGCGCATAGATAAATCCGTCGTGATACTCATAGCGCTGATCGTGTTCCTGTTCGATGTCCAGGTATTCTGCAACCGTCAGATCTCTTAGCGTACTTG
>JASBTH010000531.1 GCA_030148525.1 Saprospiraceae bacterium
GAGGTGCGCGATCCTCCTCTGGCCACTAAAGCCCGTACGGGCAGAGGTGTGCCGGATCGCGCGAAGGTGAAATGAAAAGGCATCTTGTTTAGCGACTTGGTGGGAACGAAGGGACTGCAGGGACAGCAGAGACCGAAGCGACAGCGGGGAACGGAGAGGCAGCTGCCCTTATCCGAATAAACGTAGCCCTTCTCCCTCTGGGAGAGGGGTTGGGGTGAGGGTCTTTTAAAAAACGGATAATGCTAAAATTGACGAGCCGAAAGGTGCGACCTCTCCGAGGTCGATGGAGGTTTATTTCCTCTTTTTTGCTACCAATATTGGACCTCTCCGAGGTCTTGAAACAGCGACTCAGTAATGGATCTTGATCTGCGGCGCTAGAGGATCGCGCACCAATCCACTTCTGACCTCTGATTTCTGACTTCCATTGACCCTCACCCCGGCCCTCTCCCGGCCCTGGACTTGAGCGCTCTGGCGGTCCAATTCAATTTATGGGAGAGGGAGATGATTTTCGAGGTCTATATTTATCCCATCACTAAAGTGGATGGGCTGATAATTCCGTAAACCGTGAGCCGTAGATCGTGGGCCGTCATCCGTAAACCGTAGATCGTGGGCCGTAAACCGCAGGTACATTCGCCCCTTCAAATTTTAAGAAGTATTACCCTGAACCATTTCAAAATTAACTAAGTTGAACCCTAAAAAATACTATGCTCCGAACGCTCTCGTCCCTGTTTTTGATACTATTCCTGTGCGGATGTAGCTCTGACCAATCCTCAACTTCTGATACTAGCCAGGAAACGACCATTTTATCTATTTCCCCCAAAGGAGCAACGGATTACGCGGTAGCAGACCTGTTCGTGCGATCAGACTATCTGGTATTATCCGGCTACCCTGGCTTGCCGGGGGCGATCGATCAGCTGAAAGTGTTTAATGACTTGATGGTGGTATCCACAAAATCTTCCCCGGCCTGTCTATTGACTTATTCTCGGCGTACGGGGGAACTGATCACCTCTATCTGTGAGCAAGGCGATGCCCCCGGGCAGTACCAGTCGATTCAGGACTTTCAATACCTCGAGGAGAGCAATCAGTTCATAGTGTTAGATCGCTCCCGTAAGCGGATAATGTATTTCGATGGCAGCGGAGAATACCAACGGGAAGTGGAACACCCTGTGGCCTTTAGCGCTAATGCCTTTGCCATATTCGCAACCGGCGATATCCTTTTTTATGCTGCCAATGGCCACGAAGAAACAGGAAACCGATTGATTCAATGGAATCCTGAGAATGGAGCCATTACCGGGCAGTACCTGCCGGTCATACCCAAGCAACAACAATTCCTCAGAATTCAGGAAAGCAATAACTTCTATCAAGTCGATGATCAATGGCATTTTGCTAAAGCCTTTGATCCGCATATATACCAAATAGCGGCCTATCAGCCTCCTACTCCTGCGTTTCGCCTGGCCTATGGGGAATCCGACCTTCCGGAAGAAATGCTAAATCGCTCCTACGATAATGTATACGAATTCTTTACCGCCTTACGAAAAACGGATTATGCCTTTAATCGGCTTAACTACGTAGAAGATACTGATCACCTGGCCTTTTTCCTCGAATGGCGAGAAACGTTCCTGTTTGCCCTCCATGACAAAAAAAGCGGTAATCACCGAATGGTTTCCGGGTTGACCGACTTCCCGGGCTGTCCCAGCCTGGAACCGGATCCCTTCTTAAACTACGGTCCGCTGGCCGTAACACCCGATGGTTACCTCGTATTTTATTTGGAAGACCTGACTGCCGACCCTACATTAGCTACTTGTCTGAGAAAAATAACTGATGCCGAGACCGCACCGAAGGAAGTTGATTTTGTATTGTTTCTGGGGCAACCGTGAATGTCTTTGGCGAATTGATTTGGGTATTGGCGCATGCAGCATGGCGAAGAAGAGCCGGACGAAAAAATTTCCTTGGATCAGACGGTGTCGATCAGTTTAAATGTTAATTTTTTTGCAAAAAAAATGATCTTCTGTAACTTTAAAAAAAATAATTATGAGAAAGAATAGTGTTTTAATCCGGATTTCAGCTTTATCTCTAATTTTGATGTTCATTTTTACTTTGAAATATGAAAATGGATATGCCCAAAGTTTGAATGATTGTTATGAAATTGATCATGAATACATTGATGCGGGGCCTTACCAAAATTGTTTACACACGGGAGAAGAGTGTTTAGTTATTTATCCATGCGAGTAACACTGCCTGGCCGTAGTAGTTTCATTATATTTTTGTTGGTTATTTCTCTCTTTTTTCAGAATTGTAATAATTCTACCAACCAGGAAATCCTCTACCCTGATCTTTCCATGAACGATCATGGCGTTATTTCCTTTGATCTAAAAAATGTCATACCCAATCAACCTCAACAACTTCAATTGGTCACTGATTCCGTTGGAGAGTATATTTATATCGAAAATAAATATCAAAACGGTCTGACTTCCTTTGAGGTGGCCACCCAACTGGAAGATACTACCATTATTTTCCCACGCGAAGGGGCACAAGCAGTCCGAAATATGCAGGGGTTTTGGGTTCATAACCCGGATAGTATTTTTATTAGCGGTTCAAACTACCAACTTTATTTATACAATACATTGACGGGATTAACCGATCGATATCCAATGAACGATCCCAGGAATGGAAACGCATCATTAGGCGTCTTAACCCTTTTCAGAGATGGCCACTTTGATGGAGAAAAAATGAGCATGGTGGGAATGCCATACCAAAAGCCGATCCAGAATGGTCGCTTAAACATAGATGTTTTTCTGGAAACAGGTGAGGTAAGGGAAAACTATGGATACCCCAAAGCCTTAAAAACGGATGATTGGTCCCTGGTTCAGTGGATAGGAGTTCATAGGTCTCGGACTCATGACGGGAAATGGTTGTATTCCTTTACACAAAGTGACGATCTGTACCTCACAGATCACAGTTCTGAGGGTACATTATTTCCAGCACCTACAAGATTGTCTTCTTCTCCGGAACCACCACCAGCTAAGATTTTAGCGTTGGATCGTAAAGGTGAAAAGTACCAGCAAATGACCACAAGTTATTTCGACGTTATCTACGACCCTTACCGGGAAGTTTATTACCGGATGGTTTCCCACCCGGTGCCTGGTATCACAGTTGATAATATGTTTCAATACTATTTCGATGACAAACCACTTTCAATTATACTATTGGACAAAAGTCTTAAGATGATTGGTGAATATGCTCTTCCCGTCCATACGTATTCAGCCAACTGGTTCGTCAGCCAAAG
>JASBTH010000058.1 GCA_030148525.1 Saprospiraceae bacterium
GGCCCAGTCGGGACCATTGGCACCCGAAGACCGGGAAAAGCTGGAAGCCTACGAGGATACCCTCCAGGTACTTTCCGTCATCATGGTTACCGATTCGCTGGAGAAAAATCGATTTGCGGCCGTTCGCAAGATGATTCCCACGCTGGTAGAAGTATTGAAGACCCCCAACTCCTTCCGCTATCCTTTCGAGAAGCTGCGAAGCATATCTATCCAATATGATCCCGACAGTACGTTCCGGATCTTTACCTGGCAGTTATACGTAGATTCGGAGAACTACCGCTACTACGGGGCCATCCAGAAAAACACATCAGAATTATCCTTATTCCCGCTTATCGACCGGTCCTTCGAAATCAGCGCACCCGTCAACGCCAATGCCTTGTCCCCTGAACAATGGTACGGGGCGCTGTACTACAAACTCATGCCCCTCGACCACCCCGATGGTCCGCGTTATTTGCTTCTGGGCTACGATCAGTATTCCCTGTACCGACGCCGCAAAGTGATGGATGTATTGTATTTCGATGAGGAAGGTACACCCCGCTTCGGCGACCCCATCATTCCCGTGGCCGGTGATCGCAAGCTCAATCGCCTGGTACTGGAATACAGCGCCGAGGCAAAAGTGCGTCTCAACTACGACCCCAGTCTCGAGCTGATCGTTTTTGATCACCTCATCCAGATCGATGGGCGCTTTGGCGAGGGTAAAGTCAATGTTCCCGATGGAAGCTATCAGGCCTTCCGCATCGAAAACGGGCAATTGCAGTTTATTGATAAGGTCTTCGAGCAAGTCTCCGCCGAACCACTCATGCAGGACTCTACCCTGCTTCAGGGACGACGCTCGGAGCGCGATCTGTTCGGAAGGAAGAAAGGAGGGAATTAACAGGTTTGAGGTTTGAGGTTCCCCTCCTACACCCTTTCCCGCTTTCGGTATAGCTTCTGGGGCAGTGCGGGTTTCGGCGGGCAGGAATTTTTAATTGATCCGATGGCGAGGCTGCAAGGCTGTTGGCCGGGAGACCGTTCAGCTAATTAAAAATTAATACCTAAAAATTATTAATTACTCATTGAGCACCAAGCACTGAACATTCATCTGTCCATTCTTTACCTTGCAGGCTCATCCGAACCTGGTTCCATGCAAAAGCACTCCCTGCCTGTCCAACGCACTGCTCATTATTACACCCTGGGCGAACCCGGCCCGCACATACAACGAATTCTGCTGGCCTGCCATGGCTACGGACAGGCGGCGGAGCGATTCATTCATAAATTCAGCGGATTAGACGACGGAGCAACGCTGGTCATTGTACCGGAGGGGCTGTCGCGCTTCTATTGGGGCGGACTGGATGGCGAAGTGGTGGCATCCTGGATGACCCGTGGAGACCGACTGGATGAGATCGCTGATTACAGCAGCTATCTCAGTACGTTGTTGGATGGTTACCTGGCCAAATGTCCGGAGGATGCTCGTTTGGTGCTCCTGGGTTTCTCGCAGGGATGTGCCACCATTATGCGATGGGCGGTACGGGCGTACCCGCGAGCCAGCAACCTGGTGTTCTGGGCGGGAAGCATTCCGGAAGACATCGATTACCAGCCGCATATGGGTTATTTATCCGGGCGTGAACTACACACTTTTGTCGGTGACAAAGACCCTTTTCTAACCCCCGACCGGCTGGAGTGGCACCGGAATATGCTGGCCGATAAAGGGCTGCGGGTTACGGAACATACCTTTGCCGGTAAGCATACTATTGTGCGCCGGGTGCTGGAAGAATGGTTCATTAAAAGTTAAGCACAATACCCAATGAAGGCAAGATACTGCCTTCCGAAATCGTGGTTACTTCCACCAATTGCTCCGGAGTGATCACCTCGCCCGTTTCGGTGCGATCGAGACCGAATTGCGGAATCTGTGGATTTTCCTGAGCCAGCACATTCTGAACATCCAGAAATACATCGAGACTGAACCCACTGAAGTTCCACTTTTTATCCACCCGGATATCCAATTGACTGAAGGGATCGAGACGCACAGTTCCCAGTGGGTATTGGTTTTGCCAATCAGAACTCAATTAGGTAAAAATAGTTCCTGGTGGTCCATGAGCCCACTACCATTGTTGTTTAAAAACAATATATGTTTTGATCCTACTGTAATTCTCTGTTGTTAGCTATATTCATAATCAGAACCCTTCTATCAAATCCAATAGTTCACCTACCTTTTCACCGTGAACCCAATTCAATATGAAATTACCTCTTCGCACAACAGTAGTTTACCCTTTCCTTTTCTTTTTTTGTTTGCCCCTTCTTTCTGTGGCACAGGATGATGATTACTTCGATTGGTTAGCCAATCAATTAGATACTGAATACGGCATTACGGGTGGCACCCTTCTTTTGGCGGATACGGAGACCGCCATTCTGAATCAGTCCTTTGCTACGCAGGGTGTACAGAAAGAGATCGTATCGGTGGAGGGGCAACCCTTTACCCAGGCAGTACAGCTCACTACCATGGACCGGCTGGCCAATTTTTGGGAGCGATCCATTCAGTTTAATATCAATACACCCATTCAAGAGGGCGATGCACTTTTGGTGGTAGCCTGGATTCGTGGCATCTCCGGCGAGCGCGGACGCGGCTTTGTCAATCACAATTTCGAGCTCGGACAATCACCCTTTACTTCTCTGGGCAACCAACGCATGGCTCCTGCCGGTGAATGGCAGCAAGTACTGATTCCATACGAAGCTACCCTCGATATGCCCCGGTCCTGGTATAAGGTCAATCTGGGTTTTCAGGCCCAGCAGATTGAAATGGGCGGTGTAGTCGTGCTGAATTTTGGCGAAAGCCTGAGCGTTGACCAACTCCCGGCTTCCACTCACCACCTGGAATACGCCGGACGGGCCCCCGATGCACCCTGGCGGGCAGCTGCCCAGACTCGTATTGAGGAATTCCGCATGGCACCCCTGCGGGTGGAGGTAACTGACCAGATGGGCAATCCGCTGGCTGATGCCGAGGTGTCCCTGCGTATGCAGCAGCACGAATTCGGATTCGGAACGGTGGTGGCCCTGTTCACCTGGTTACAAAATTCCGCTGATGCCCAGACCTATCGCGATAAAATCCTGAACCTGACCGGTGACGGACGCACCTTTAATACCGTTGTACTGGAAAACGCCATGAAGTGGGAGTTTTGGGAAAACCAAAACTGGCCGGGAACGCAAACCCAAACTGTCGACCTGGTAAATACACTCCGTGATGCCGGGATGCGCGTTCGTGGCCATAACCTGATTTGGTCGGGCTTCCAATGGCTACCCGATGATATCGGCAACAATCAGAATAATCCCGAATACATACGGCAACGCATAGAAGGCCACATTGAGGAAATAACCACCCACGAAGGGTTTTCGGGTAAACTATCCGAATGGGATGTATTAAACGAGCCGGTCCATCTGACCGACCTGCGCGATGTGTTTGGCAGCGAGGACATCTATGCCGAATGGTTCAATTTGGCCAGGCAGGGGGACTCCACAGCGAAGCACTACATCAACGAATACGATATCGTCGTCAACCAGGCCTCCAATATCACCCTGCAGGAGCAGTACCTGCAACTGATTCAGGATATAGAAGCCGACGGAGCCACTATTGACGGTATCGGCATGCAGGGTCACTTCAATACGACGATGACGGCCCCCGAAACGGTGCTGGACCTGCTGGACGAATTTGCGGTGCTCGGTAAAAAGATCAGCATCACCGAATACGATACCCGCAACATTCCCGACACACTGGCCGCCGATTATATGCGGGACTTCCTGACTGTTATTTTCAGTCATCCCAGCGTGGAGAACTTTGTGATGTGGGGCATTTACGATCCCATTCACTGGCTCGACGATGCCCCCATGTTCCGTGCCGACTGGAGTTTGAAACCCGCCGGTAAACAGTTTATCGATCTGGTTTTCAACCAATGGTGGACCGATACGGATGGCCAAACGGATGCCTCGGGGCAATGGAGCGAACGGGCTTTTCTGGGCACCTACGAAGTCATGGTCACCACCGGCGGACAAACAGTAACCGAGACGGTCCTACTCACCCCCGATATGGATCCGGTGGAGATCGCTGTTGACCTGACCACCTCTACGGAAGACCTCAGTAAACACTCCTCCTTACTCGTGCATAACCTCTATCCGAATCCCACCACTGATCAGGTGCAACTCACCTATCAACTCCGGCAAGCCGGCCAGGTTGAACTGCTCCTGACCGATGCACTTGGCAGGACTGTGTACCAGGAACAGCGGCAACACCAGGGAGCTGGCCCCCACGATCAATCCGTAGATCTTTCCGATCTACCTGCGGGCACCTATTGGCTTCGCCTGGCCACAGATGAAGGGACGGTCACGCAACCGATATACAGGTTATAGGTTTGAGGTTTGAGGTGTGAGGTATGAGGTGTGAGGTGTGAGGTGTGAGGTGAGGTTATAGGTTACCTCAAACCCCAAACCTCATACCTCAAACCTGATACCTGATACCTGTTTTACAGATTAAACACAATCCTCTCCAGGGTCTGGTGCAACTCAGCCGGGTTGAAGGGTTTGCTAATGTGTCCATCCATCCCAAAATCCCGGACTTTATTCTTAATATCGATCCCGGCCGAGGCTGACAGGGCGAAAATAGGTATTCCCTGATTATTTGGATTCCTGGATTTCCGTATGGCCTCGGCGGCCTGATACCCATTCATAACGGGCATTTGCAGATCCATGAGGATGATATCGTAATTTTTGGCGGCAGCCATGGATACCGCTTTCTGACCGTCTTCCGCTATATCAGAAAAAATACCCCATCGTTCAAAGAACTTCCGAATGACCAGGATATTCATCGCATTGTCTTCCGCGACCAATACCCGAAGATCTTTCAGGCTGTTGCGGGCTGAAAGATCTTTAACTCCGGAACGATCGGGCAAGTCTTCTTTTTTAGGCACCGCAAGCTCCAGGAAAAAACGGAAGGATGAGCCCTTCCCTTCCTCACTGGTGACCATCAGGGTGCCATCCATTATTTCCAGTAATTTCTTGCAAATAGGCAGCCCCAGGCCGGTGCCCCCATATTTTCGGGTGGTGTTGGTATTGGCCTGTACGAAGGATTCAAAGATGGTATCAAGTTTATCTTCCGGAATACCGATTCCAGTATCCCGGACATTAAAGTCGAGTAATACCCGATCCTCCTTATCCTTCGCCACCTCAATATCGAGAACGACTTTTCCCCGTTCGGTAAATTTTATTGCATTACTGATCAGGTTGGCCAGTATCTGAAATATCCGGGTTCGGTCTCCGATAAGAGCACGGGGCAGCGCATTGTCGCGTTTTATCTGGAATTGAATATTCTTTTCTCTGGCCTTTTGGCCAAAAATACGATAGAGGCCGTCGAGCATACCCTCGAAGGAGAACGGGGCCTCCTCCAGGTCAATGGCACCCGATTCGATCTTATTGAAATCGAGAATATCGTTGATGAGCCCCAGCAGGTGTTCGGAAGAATACTTGAGGGCATGCAGACTTTCCAGCTGCCGTTCATCCGGATTTTCCAGCAACAGCAGGTGACTGAGTCCGATTACCGCATTCAGTGGCGTGCGAATTTCATGGGACATAGTCGACAGGAAATCGGCCTTGGCATTATTGGCCTGGGTAGCCCGCTCCTTGGCCTCCATCAGTGCCAATTCGACCTCTTTTAAGTTGGTGATGTCAGTAATCGTACCGATGTACCCCTTTACTATGCCGTTTTCGTCCCGTAACGTCTTTAGCGACAGGTCGAGCCACCGTTCGCCATCGACATTGCCTTTGACCTGGATATTGCGGCGAACTGTTTCATAGGGGGTCTTAGCCAAGGACAGCAGGTACTTTTGGGTTTGCTTATCGAGGGTTTCCAACACATCGGAATAATGCTGGCCCAGGCATTGAGACACGGGATATCCCGTCAGACGCTCCCAGGCAGGGTTTAGGTAGGACCATCGCCCTTCCAGGTCGATTTCAAAGATTACTTCCTGAATGTTATCGACCACCTTAGCCAGTTGGGTAGTGACCGTTTCGAAGTTTTGCTTTAGTTGCTGGTTGGCCAGGAACAACTCCTGGGAGCTTTTCTCCAGGATAGTCTCGAAATGTTCTATGTCAGCATCAAAAGACCGGTAGGCCTTGTTTACCTGATGCAAAAAGGGGCCCATGCGCTCCAACGTATGACCGTCGAAGCCAGCCTTTTTCAGTTGCCGTCGAAGTAATCGATGATAATTATTCATTCGGCAAAAGTGGTTATGGTCATAGTTTGGTTGTGCAATTCACAAGCTGAAAACTGATCAAAAGGAGCGATCTCTCCTGCTGTCGAACAACCAAAAACGGAGGCGTTTGGAAATGCGTTGCGCAAACGCTGCAGAAAACCATCCGGGTCATCGAATATAGGTGATACAAACAGCAAAAAGAGCTGTGGATCAAAGGGAATCTCCGGATGATTACTGTCGGAGAAAGTACCAATGGATTTTTGAAATACTTGCATAACAAACGCTTGAGGACTATGCCGAAACTGCTCGTTCCGCGCTATCCGGGGTCGCCGGGCGAAAAGAAAATCAAACCAAATTTGGTTGGGAGAGGCGTAAGAGCGCTGTTATTGTCAAGTAATTAGGGGAGGGGAAAAATACTTTTGAACTATTGGATAACACAATTTACGGAAGTAAACTTCTTTCGTTTCATAAAGATAACACGTATTTCCAGACAGATGCAAGTCTTTATTTGCGTTTGTTGGGCGACATTGTAAGGTGGTTTGAGGTGGATCCTTTCTACTTTCGTAAAAGAGAGCTTATTTTCCATGGCCTCCTTCCTTTTTGCCAAAATGATGTACTTTTAACTATTAGCATTAGCGTATGAAACCCTGTCTGCTTTTCCTTTGTCTGGTTGTCTTATCTGCCTGTTCTGATCCCGAACCCATAGTCACCTCCGATCCCGAGGTGCGCTGCCACATGTCACCCGGTGAGCAGGAACGGGTAGACAGCTGGGCCAGTGAAAGCTACTCATTCGATTACGCTGATGGTGTTATTCCCGAAGAAGATCTGATACCTATGGCCACCTACCTCGCCGATGCCAATATTGTCGGAATGGGCGAAGGTACCCACGGTACATCGGAGTTTTTCACCTTTAAGGTTCGTCTTTTCCAGACGCTCGTGGAAAAAGCAGATTTCAAAGCCATCGTTTTTGAATTACCCTGGGGTACCGCTCAGGTGATCAACGAGTACGTCACTCAGGGGAAAGGGTCCGCAGAAACCGCACTCGACCAGTCGTTCTACTGGATTTACAATACAGATGAAGTGCTGGAACTCGTGGAATGGATGCGGGACTACAATGCCTCCCGGGCTGCCGAGGATCATATTCACTTCGTTGGCTGTGACCCACAGGGACCACACTTTATTGAAGAACGACGCATCCTGTACGACTACCTCAACGAAGTAATTCCCGATTCGGCCAATCAATTTATGGGAACCCTTGACCAATTACCCAGCGGCGACCTGAGTGACTATTACAAGGGTGATTTATCGACCCATCTGGCGAATGCGCAAGCTACATTTGACCTCTTACAAAAAATGGAATCCTACCGCGAAGCCTGGACAGCCCGGTCCGGAACCTACGAATTCGAGATAGCAAAATTTGCCCTGGAGGTGATCCGTCAGCGAGAGGCCCTCTACTGGTTTAGTGGGTATGGCGAGGAACGCGACCGCACCATGGCGGCCAATACGCAACGCTGGCAGGAATTGTGGGGGGCCGACACTAAAGTGGCCGCCTGGGCACACAATTACCACGTGCTCGATGGCTGGGCCATCCGCAGCATACGCATGGGTACTTCCCTGCGCCTGGAGTACGGGGCTTCGTATAAAAATGTAGGCTTCAGTTTTAGCAAAGGCCAATTCAACGCCTTCTTGGCTAACTTCCAGGGTGGTTTCCAGGGTAGTGTTCGCGCTCAGCGCATCGATAATATGCTTTGTGGCATCACCAACCAACTCTTCGAAGAAGTCCCCGGTGAGCAATTTTATCTGGTTATGGATGACCTCTCGCCTGCCACCCGTACCTATTTCAACTCCACCCAATCGTTCTTTCAATGCGGTGCCGGATTTAATCCTGCTTTTCAGCAGCAGTACATCATCGACCTTCCCCTCGGCGAAGCATTTGACGTACTCGTCCATTTTGATGAGACAACGGCTAGCCGGCTTAGGTAACCCGAAACAGGTGTGAGGTGTGAGGTTTGAGGTAACCTATAACCTACCCTCAGACCTCAGACCTCAAACCTCACACCTGTTTTTGATGACCTTTTCCTGATTTGCGCGATACAGAAGCAAAGAACACTTAAAAAGCTTCGATATGGCACGCGCGACTACCTGCATTCTACTTTTAATTTCCATTTCACTGGTGGCCTGTGGCCCTTACGAGTACGATGACCCTCAATCGGCACGTACCGCTGAGGACATGGCGTACCTCACAGCCGAGGAAAAAGCATGGCTCGAAGAGGCCCGTGCCCAACGAGCCAGTCTTTCGACCAGCCCCGCCCCTGCCCCAACAAAAACATCTACCACTATGAATCAACCCGAAGTGAACCAACCGACCAGTAGCACTGACCTGATTTGGCACCCCATGCACGACCCCAAGCTGGGGATGGTGTGTGAATATATTCCCCTTCCTGCCGATTGGACCGTTTCCAGCCAAGGCTGGGACGGTCCTGGTGGTACCATGGTCCGGATGGAGCAGGGACAACGATATTTTCTGCAGCAAACTCCGTATCGGTCGATCGATGAATTGCTGCAACAAACTATTGCTCCCGAAATTCAAAAAGCGGGTTACCAGGTAGTCAATACGACCTATCTGCCCGAAATCGCCCGCCAGGATGACGCGGCCTTTAATCGCACCTGGAAAGCGTTTCCCGCCCAGGCTAATAACGCAGTAGCCTGTATTGAGTACGAGGGGCATGACGGTAAGGGACTTGGTGTGGTCCACTTTTCAGTTGTGCAATCCCAAATGGGTGGTTACGTCCTGTTCTACATCCACAAGATGCATACCTCTGCCCGGCAATATGATCAGGCTAAAAAAACAGTACTCTACGCTTTGGCCAACACCCGGCCCGACCAACAATGGGTCAATGCCTTTAACCAACAGGCGCAGGCCCGGTCTCAACAAGCCAGTGCAGCCCACCAGTCGCGAATGGCACAGAGGCAGTCCGCTTTCCAGGCCAGCCAGCGTGCCGCCCAGACCCTGAGTGAGGTTGGCGACATTTACCACGAGACCTACCAGAATACCAATGGTATGCGTGATGCCGGACACACCCGGAGTATTCAGGGCATTCAGGAGGTGACTACGCGCACCAATCCTTTTACCGGGCAAACCAGAGACATCCAGAACGGCAACAAATATTACTACGTGAATGCACAGGGGCAGTGGTTCGGAACCGATAACCCTAACTACAATCCGAACTTGGACCCCCAGCGAAATAATACAGAATGGAGGCGTTACCAGCCTTCCGGAAACTAATATTGATACCCTATTACCAATAGTGCGGCAAATCCTTCCGACGGGAAGGGTTTGCCTTTTGGAAATATCGGATGTCGGGGCTATTTTGGGATGACATCAACCTCACACCCAACATCCGTGACCGACCAGGAATTATACAAGGGTATTACGCAACGAGATAACCGGGCTTTCCGGTTCCTTTACGAGCAATACCAAGAGCGAATTGCTGCCATGGTGCAGCGCAACAGTGGGAATGCCGAGGATGCGTCTGATATTTTCCAGGAAGGCGTGCTGGCCCTGTGGACCAACATCCAGCGGGGCCGGTTCGAACTTAAGGATTCCGCCCGCATTAGCACGTACCTCTACGCTTTGTGCCGCAACATCTGGATCAGCCGTCTGCGGCGCCGAAAACCAGACGTCGAACTCCGCGATGACCTGCTGGAGGATGACCTGCCCGATGAAACGGATGCTATGCTGGAAACGCACAACCGGATCCAGACCATTGAAGCGCGCATGCAGGACTTGAACGAAGGATGCCGGAATTTGCTCAAAATGTTTTATCACCAAAAAACGGCTTTGCGGGAGATTGCCCAGCGACTGGGTGTTACGGAAAAGTCGGCCAAGAATAAAAAATACCGGTGCATGCAGCAACTTCGCAGCCTCTGTACCGCCGCAACCTAGTATTTATGGACCCAGAATGGATAGAACGGATAGAAGCTTATATCGCGGGGGACCTGACGGAAGCAGAGCTGCAGGATTTTGCCCGACAGCATCAGATTACATCCGTTGAGGAGGATGTAGAATGGGTGCGTGATGCCCATACCGCCGTTGCCATGGCCGGTGTTCGCAAACAGCTTAATAGCCTCCAGTCATCCTCATCCCGGGAAGCAAAGGTCCGGAAAATGACGCCCTGGTCACGGATAATGGCCATTGCTGCCGGGTTTCTGCTCCTGATCTTTTTTTATGTTGTATACGCCCAGATGGATGGTTCGGGCACGACCTACCAGGCCTTTGCCTACGAGGACCCGGGCATTCCCATCCAAATGAGCCAATCCCCGAATTATCGATTATTTGATGCCCTGACGTATTACAGTGAGGGCAATTATGAAGAAACCATCCTCCAACTGCAGGAATTGCAAATGGATTTGCCCGAGAACGATACCCTGCACTATTTTTTGGGCGCAAGCCTGTTGTACGAAAATCAGCCGGTAGCAGCCCGCCGGGCCTTTGAGCCCGTACTGAATACCGATAACCCCCGGTTTGCCGAACGTATCCAGTGGCTTTACGTGCTTACCTATTTACGGGCCGATGACCCGACGGGAGTACAAACGGCACTGCAACCCATCCTTGAGCAGGAGGATCACGCTTTTCACGAACGTGCACAAGCCCTGAGCAATGCACTGGAATAGCCCCCAATGGCTCTGTTTTCTACTCTGGACAAGCTTGTGTTGTTTGTCTGTGTACTCCGTGGCTGCACAGGAAGAAACAAACTATCGGCGGCGGGGGAATAACGCACTATTATACGATCAACTGGATTCTGCCGGATATTGGTTTACGCAGTTGGGCACCCTCTCCCACCCCGATTCCGTTTTAGAAAGCTATTCGGGACTGATAAGAACCAGTATCCGAAAAACGGAGTTGGAACGCGGTGATTCCCTGATGCAAATGGCCGATAGCTACCTCAGGATGAATCGGGTTGCTCCCCTCACCGAGATTCGGTATTTAAGCACCCGCGGGGAGTTTCTGCGCGCAAATTCCAACGCTCAGGCAGGGCTTGATCAACATCTTGCCGTATTGAAAATGATCGACCGCTCCGCCCACGATGCCACGTCTACCCGCGCACACACCCTGCTCAACATTGGCATGAGTTACGAGCAGATGTCGCGCTACGATTCAGCGCTGGCTTACGTGCAGCAGTCTATTCCCCTCTTTGAGCAGGTATACGATACAACGGAGGCGGCCTTTAGTAATATTTACAACAGCCTGGCAGTTTGCTACTACCGGACCAATCAATACGAAGAGGCCAAAAAGTACTATGAGCTATGCATTGATATCGCCCGCAAAAAGATCGGGCCCAACTCCGTGGATCTGGGTAACAGCCTGAACAACCTGTCGGGCATCTACCGTTTTCAGGAAGACTACGAAAAAGCCATCGCGGTAACCGAAGAAGCATTACAGATCTTCCAAAACCTGGAGAACCAGGAAGGAATTAGTCGTTCCTACTATGCCCTGGGGGTGTATTATTACTTTTTGGGTGATTACGGTCGAAGCCGGGATTACCTGGAGGCTTGTCTTGCCATCCGGAAAACCCTGTACGCTCCTGACCACTTCCGGCTTATTGATCCACTCAATGTCCTGGCTATAGCGCAGGAAGAGGCCGGCAATTACGATGCTACGCTGGATTATTTGCGGAAGGGCCGGGCGGTGATTCAGGCCAATTACGGTGAACAGAATATTTCCATGGGTTATAACCTGGAGAATACCGCATTGGCTTTCGTGGCGATGGAGCGATACGACTCGGCCTGGCACTACATTCAACAGGCTACTACTATTCTTCCAAATCAATTAGGACCAAACGACTACGGGCTCTGGGTGCACTACTTTTCTATCGCCCGTATCCAGTACTATCGGGGCAATTACCGTGAGGCTTTGTCTGCCCTGGATCGCTCGGATGCCATTGGCCGGCAACTAGGACTGGACCAGGGAATTGATTTTGCCCAGAATATAACTGTCCGTGCGGATATCCTCACTGAGTTGGGGCAATTTGCGGAAGCGGAAAATTATCTGGATGAGGCACTGGACATGGTGATCACTAACCGCCAGGAACCTCTACAGGCCACTTCCTTCCACCTTGCACCAACTTCTCTGCAAGTCTTGCATGCCCATACAAACTTTCACTTTCGCAACTATCGGCAACGGTCTGACAAGGACGCATTGAACGAATTTCGGGCAATGGCGGGGCTGTACCAGGATATCTCAAATGCCATCCGTCGTCAATTTGACGATCCCTATACCAAGCGGATCCTCTCGCGCAATAATGCAAGTACCAGTCGGCAAACCATAGGGCAATTGGGCTACCTCTACCGGCAAACTCAGGATGAACGGTACCTGGACGATATTTTTCAATTAATTGAATACAACCGGGCCAGTCAATTGCGGGATCTGCAAGACCGGAAAGTCTCTTCCTATGCCGGCCTGCCGGATAGTATGCTCATTCGGGAGCGCGGCTTACGCCAAAAAGTCACCGACCTGGAGTCCCGATACCTGAATGAGCCTGAAAATGAAGAAATCCAGGCGCAGTTGTTTGCTACCCGGGAAGACCTGAATCAGTTTATTGATCTGTTGCGGCAACAGTTTCCTCGCTATTACCAGTTGGTGTTTTCGGACAGAATCCCCGATCTGTCCGTTATCCAGGAACGATTGGAGGCTGCTGCGGGCGTTATTGAATACGTTCGGGATGATACAGCCTACTACGCGATCACCATCACCCCGACTTCTGCGGATCTGCAATACCTGGGCCCCCAGGCTACCATTGACTCCCTGATCAGGGCCTGGCATACCTGTATTCAGCAACAGTGCAGTGATTGGCAGCGCATTAGTCATCAGCTATATCAACGTATTTGGCATCCTTTTTCCAATAAGCTGTCTACCGAAAATGGTACCCTGACTGTTGTACCGGCAGGAATGCTATACTACGTCAGTTTGGAAGGATTAGTCACCGACCTGGAATCCGGCCGATTTCTGATGGAGGTCCACCCTATCCATTATTCGTTTTCCCTCACTACCAAATGGTCCCCCGACGAACGGAGGGCCAACGGCCCACTAATCGCGATTGCCCCGGGTTTCGAACCGGGCTTAAAGGAAGCCTACCGGCAAAAAGCCCCCTCCGGCCAGACCGACCGGGACTACCTGCAAACGATACGGCAACCGTGGTCATTACGCCTGGCCAGAACACTTGGGCGCCGAAGTGGCTCTAAGTCACTTACCGGGGAGCGGGCAACAGAAAACAACGTCAAAGATCTTTTGCCGAAAGGCCGGATACTCTTCTTCGGTACCCATGCACAGGCTGATTCCGAAGACCCGATGCGTTCCCGACTTTTGTTAGCAAAAAAACCAGATTCCACCGATACCGAGGATGGCTACTTACATGCCCACGAATTATATGGTATCCCGCTACAGGCCGATCTGGCTATTTTGAATGCCTGCGAGAGCGGACTCGGTGCCCTGCAGGAAGGGGAAGGTATGATATCCCTGGCGTATAGTATGCAATACGCCGGTTGCCCCAGCACCGTCATGTCCCTGTGGAAGATCGACGAGCGCACCAGTACCCGGCTCACCGAGCAGATGCTCAAATACCTGGGGCGGGGTAAAACGCGTATCCAGGCCCTACGCCGTGCAAAAATGGACTACCTCCGGTCAGCCTCACCCGACCAGCGCCACCCTTACTACTGGAGTGGACTGGTGCTGATGGGACAAGAAGGAGCTATGCCCGGGCGCAGGCGGGCTTCGCCACTGTGGTGGGTGGTGTTGGGAATAGTGGTCACAGGACTTGTGATCATCTACTGGTTTAGGCTGCGGAACCAAGAAAAATGAACCATACCCACTCCCGGTGCGACTTAATTATTCAATTTTATCGAGAACCAGGAGGTTGATGCACAATAAACGCTGACATCATACTTTTGGGTCGGGTAGTAAGATTTGCTAAAATCCAAATACCCCATACCTACTACCTTATACCGGGAGGTTGGGCTTTGACAGTCATCACTTTACGAATTGGTCAAGGCCCAACCTCACGCTTATTTAAACGGCACCGGATCCAGGGTGATCCGCTCCGAATCCGGATCAGCATAATCGAGGGGAGTCCGGAAGGTACCAACCTCCGCAGCTACGGTGTCCTGTTCGTCCCTGGTAACAAACTCGTAGGGCCTTACGGTCAGTTGTTGCGCAATGCTTGTTCCAGTGAAGAATAGAGAAATAAAGAGTAAAAAGGGCTTAGTTCGTTGAATAGATAGCATGTATTATGTTTTTCTATTCAGGGTAACAAGCACTGCAAGGTATGGTTACATATTTTTATAAATCATTGGAAACCAGTATCTGTCTAGGGCAAAGATTGAGGTTGAGATTTAGGTTTAGAGTACACCCGTGAACAGTGCCTGCCTGCCAAAGTTTCTCCCCATATCTGGTCCCAAACGAAATTTATGCAGGAGCCCCTTTAGGGGCCGAATATGGGTAGAAACGGAAAAGTTGACCAGCGTGCCGTTCCGCGGACGCCGAAGTCCGTACGGACGGAGGGGCTAGGTACGGAATATAAGATTTCGTTCTCTTCAAAGAATAAATAATGTTGACCCGCAGCACTAGAGAGGTCGCACCTATCTCGACGAAAGCACCCAGGAATCGCCCCATTCCCCAACTCTCCCATTCTCCCATTCTACGTATGCCGTGGACCTTTCCAAAGGCAATGAATGGTCAACCACTAAAGTGGTTGTGAACAATACATTGGCCCGTTCTGAACCACAGCTAAAGCTGTGGCCTAATCGATGTTGGGAACGAAGAGGTTACGCGCTAATTCCTCGTCTGTATATCCAATAAATACGGCTGCATCACCCGTCCGTCGAGCGATCGGTACTGATCGGTGAGCTGTAACTGGTAGCGCTGGCCGGGTTCCAGATCGACACCGATCACGATCGATTGCTGGTCAGGACTGAATTGCAGGGAGCGCACGGGCAGCACATTGTCGGCCCCCAACGGACCATAACGCTGGTTGCGAAAGCGATTCGACATGGGCTCCGAAAACTCAACCGTCAGTTGGGTAAGACCGGGGTCGACGGATTCTATCGAACCGGCGGGAACTTCCCGGATGCCCGTCACGTAGGGGCGGTTGCGTTCGTAATCGGCTTTGAGGCTGTCGACAGGCTCGTCGAAATATCCCGAATCATTGATAAAGGATTCCACCTCAGTGGTATCGGTGTAGTTCAATTCGATCATGCGGGCGATAGCGGCCTTCTTATCATCGACCTGATCGTAGTAGGATTCGCACATGGCGTATCCTACGTAATAGCCCAGGTCCCGCATGCCAAAATCATTTTCAAAGTTATTGTAGAGCCAATCGTTCCAGTGGGGGCTTCCCACCTGCTGAGCAAACGCCGTTCGGACCAGCTCCGCATTTTCCTGGCCGTAATCCACGGCGGGAACGGCAGACTCCGTCTCCAGAGCCAGCACACTCACGAATTCCGCTACCCCTTCGTACAGGCATTGCGATAGCAGATCGTACCCGTTGGCATTCTGCTGGGTGTGTACGAATTCGTGCACATTGAGGAGTACCACATCATTGATGGGATTGGTTGCAAAGAAGCGGCTCAGGTTCTCCCCCAGTCGTTCGGGTAGTTCGGTGGTGACGATGCTGCTGTCGGCCATGGCGATTTCGGCCCCGATCAATACCAGGCTATCCAGGGTCGTTCCTCCGGTATATAAGGCTCCGACGGTGAAATAGACCTGTGCGGACCGCATAGCCGGGTACAAGTCTTTAAACTTTGCAACCCCGGCTTCAATCTCTTCGGCAAATTCCGCACTGCGGAGGGTATTTTCCTTGACCGAGGACCAAAATTGGGGATAGGAACGTATAGCATTAAGGTATACGTCTTCGGTATACCCGCGCCGTTCACGCAGTGCATCCAGGCCCGGTGATCCCGGATCGAGGTAAAGACTTCGCAGTAAGATTCGCTGATTACTCGTGTCATCGGTGGCCACGATCTGGTCATACGCTTCCCAGAAGCGGTAGACATCGGCCGTGCTTACAAATTCGGTGGAGGTGTTCTGGCAGGCAGCACCCGCCAGTAACAGACCTAACAGGGGAATCAGGGTGCGTTTCATATTGGTTTTCTTTTAAGAGCGTGTTTGGGATTTATCCTTTGGCCTGCAAATGTCTATTATACCGACAACGAAGTGGTTTGGGAATCCAAACCACTTCGAGTCGAGTATATACTCGCGTGAAAAGGTTGGGCAAAGCCCAATCCTTTTCGGAAGCGGTATATTTGAACCTCACTGCAGCCTTTTT
>JASBTH010000425.1 GCA_030148525.1 Saprospiraceae bacterium
ATACCGGTGAAAAACACCGTGTTATGCAGATAATTCGTCCAGAATCGGGTGTGAAACGGAACTCCCGCATCAGCGAAGTAGGAGATTCCCAGGCAAAGCAGGCCCAGTATCATGAACCCGATCAGCACAGTTTTTTGTCGAGCCTCGAAGGTGAATTGGTTCATTAGTATGCTTTATTGTTTGTTAGCTGCGAATTGATTTCCAAATTACTGATTAATGACCACTGCTATGGTCATCACTACCGTGGTCACCCTCCTCAGCTGGGGCCTCTTGGGCAGGCGCCATGGTGGGTTCCATATCGGTCGCCGCACTGGCCATCCGGCTCATTTGCGACATGGGTGTACCGAACTCGGGATTCAGTGTATTGGCATCTTCGCTGTATTCTTTATCCAGTTCTTCGGCTTGCAGGTGGCGTATCCAGTGGATTACCTGCCAGCGTTCTTCGTAGGAGATCTTGTCCTTGTAAGCACCCATTACGTTCTTACCATACATAATCGAATGGTAATAACGGCCATTAGACGCATTAGTGAACTCTTCCAGCAGGAAGTTGGCGGGAGCAGCGGGGTACTTATAATTAGGGTTTTCGTCGGGATTAGCAATATACCCTAAACCGTTACCGGCTTCTCCGTGGCAGATACCACAGAAGATGTTGTACAACTCTTCGCCTTTTTCCAGGCCTGCTTCCGTGATCGGATACGGATTTTCAATTATCTCCGCAATGGCACGGGTGCGCTCTTCTTCGGTGTCCTCGTAGTAGTACGGAACACTCCCGTTGACGGGCACATTGATGCTGTTCACACCATCCTCTCCATTGAGCATGGCCATGATCTCTTCACGACGCTCGATATCGGAAAAGTAGGCGCCGGCGTATCCACGGGGAACAGTACCAGTTACGGGTTCTTTAGCTATCGCACCCTGGCGATAGGGAATAGTTGATGCATCTTCCCAGGTATTCAGGGAGTAGTCGGTATACACATTGGCCTCGTAGGCAATGGAGTGGCCCATATCGGGCATGTACTCGCTACCGGCAAAATCTCCGTCGGCTGGTGAACAGGCGTTCAGCACCACAATGGCTACCAGCGTGAAGAGTATATATTTTACTTGTTGCATGTGTCTGATTTTTATCGAATCAACGTGTTTGCGCACGGGGCTTAAATGTTTTTGCTATCGACTTCGGCGGCACCGGAACCACTCAGAAAAGACCTCAGTTTGTCCTGCTCTTCCTCAGTAGTATTGGTCGTATCAAATGCGATGCAAAACTTGTCATCGGTAATCCGGTCGTCCAGGGTCGGATTCAGTACACCGGGTCCCATTCCGCAAATAGTGTAAAAGGTCACTACCATCCCGACGGATGCAAAGAGTACCGTTAACTCAAAGGTGATCGGAATGAAGGCTGGCGCCGAAAAGTAAGGCTTACCGCCAAAAATGATGGGCCAGTCCCTGGTGAATACCCAGGTCATGAAACCAAAACCTAGTAGTGCGCCGATGGCACCATAGACGAATCCACTGATGTGCAAGCGGCTTTCCGACAGGCCCAACGCATTGTCGAGACCGTGTACGGGAAATGGACAAAAAACATCCCAGATTTCGAGGTGCTGTGCCTTGGCCTCGCGAATGGCTTTCAGCATCACTTGTTCATCCTCGTACAAACCGTACAGCACTTCTTTATTATATGTTTTCATATCGTTCGCGCGTTGATTGGTTGTTGTCTTTAGTTTTCCAGATTAATGAGTGTCCGTAGCCGTGGCTGATTCAGCTTTCTTACGGGCTACTTCGGGACCAACGTACTGGTCACCGGCATCTTTCAGGATCGATTTGATCTCCGCAATCGCTACTACGGGAGCAACGCGCGTAAAGATGAGGAAGCACGTAAAGAATAACCCGATCGTTCCGATGAACAGGCCGATCTCCACCCAGGTAGGCGTGTAGTACGACCAGCTCGATGGCAGGTAGTCACGGGCCAGTGTCGTAGCGATAATCACGAAGCGCTCAAACCACATACCGATGTTCACGAAGATGGACATCACGAAGGTTACTAACACGCTGCGCCGGAGCTTGCGCCACCAAAAAATCTGCGGTGACAGCACGTTACACGACATCATACCGATGTACGACCAATAATACGGCCCGAGCACGCGGTTGTAGAAGGCGAATTGCTCGTAAATATATCCGGAATACCAGGCGATAAAGAGCTCCGTGAGGTACGCAACCCCCACAATAGTACCCGTCGCCAGGATAACCTTATTCATACTTTCAATGTGCTCCAGGGTAATATAGTCCTGCAAATTGAGCACCTTCCGGGTGATCAGCATCAGGGTTTGCACCATGGCGAAGCCGGAGAAAATAGCTCCCGCAACGAAATAAGGCGGGAAGATGGTGGTGTGCCAGCCGGGAATAACCGAAGTGGCGAAGTCAAAAGATACGATGGTGTGTACCGAAAGTACCAGAGGTGTTGCCAGACCGGCCAGGATCAAAGAGAGTGATTCCCAACGCTGCCAGTGCTTGGCAGAACCAGTCCAGCCGAAGGCCAAAAAGTTGTACACGCGACGGCGAATGCCCTTTGCCCGGTCGCGAACCGTCGCAAAGTCTGGCACCAGCCCCGTATACCAGAATAAAAGGGATACCGTAAAGTAGGTCGAGATGGCGAAAACATCCCACAAGAGTGGTGAGTTAAAGTTTACCCACAGCGGACCCCGTGTATTTGGGTACGGGAAGATGAAGAAGGCCAACCACAGACGTCCCATGTGAATTAGCGGAAACTGACCGGCACAGATAACGGCGAAGATCGTCATCGCCTCCGCTGCCCGGTTAACCCCGGTACGCCACTTCTGACGGAACAGCAACAAAATCGCGGAGATCAGGGTACCGGCGTGACCGATACCAACCCACCAAACGAAGTTGGTAATGTCCCAACCCCAACCAATGGTACGGTTCAGGTTCCAGGTACCAATACCATTCCAAACAGTCCAGGCTACGCAAAAAACGTAAAACGCCAGACCCGTCACCGAGACGATAAAGGCCAAAACCCAGGCCGTGGAAGGGGTGCGCTCCGTCGGGGAGCAGATATCTTCCGTAATATCGTGGTACGTTTTTCCGCCCGTTACCAACGGTTCGCGAATCGGAGATACGGATGCACTCATTATTCCTGTTTATTTTTTGCCGTAAGGCATTATTTATACAATGAGGGCGCGGGGCGTTGTATCCGACAATGCCCCGCGGCCGATAATGGTCTTTAGGCGTCCAACTCTTCGTGACGGTTGTTCACCTTAGCCGTATAATTTACTGCTGTCTGGGTGTTGATCTCTTCCAACACCAGATAGTTGAGCGGATTCTCCATACGCTCAGCCAACAGACCTTTTTTATTGTTCTGATCACCAAAGACGATAGCTCCGGTAGGACAAGCTGTCTGACAAGCCGTTTTCACGTCCTGGTCGCGCAGTGAGCGCCCTTCGCGCTTAGCGGTCAACTTACCCTCCTGAATGCGCTGTACGCAGAAGCTGCACTTCTCGATCACCCCGCGTGAGCGTACGGTAACATCGGGGTTCAGCACCATCCGCGTCAGGTTATCTGCTCCGTATGGTACGTCTTCGTTAGCTACGTCTACCTCGTTGGCCGGGAAAATATCCGCCGTGGTGTAGTCGTACCAGTTGAAGCGACGCACTTTGTAAGGGCAGTTGTTTGCGCAATAGCGCGTACCGATACAGCGGTTGTAGGTCATTTGGTTCAGACCCTCCGAGCTGTGGTTGGTGGCTGCAACCGGACAAACGTTCTCACAAGGAGCATTGTCGCAGTGCTGGCACATCATCGGTTGGTAAACCACGTTGGGATTTTCGTAATCACCGTAGAAGTAGCGATCAATCCGCAACCAGGTCATTTCGTGGTGGCGTGATACCTCTTTTTTACCAACTACGGGTACGTTGTTTTCCGCAACGCAAGCCACCTGGCAGGCGCCACAGCCGATACATGCATTCAGATCGACGTGCATGCCCCAGTGGTGGCCTTGCTCGTAGTACTTTTCTTTGTACTCTTCGTACGGATACAGAGTGTGTTCGTTCAGTTCCTGTGCTTCCGCCCGTTTTTCGTCGATGTGGTGCTTGAGTTCTTCCAGCTCCCGTACGTTGGCCTGATAAATGATGGAACGGTTCGTCAATCCTCCCTGGTAACCTTCACCGAGGGTCATGATTGTCTTTTCATCGACGTTGATCTCTTCATTAGTCTTTGGATCAACTCCCGTAACCCCCATGGTGTGGTGGTACTGTACACAAGCGAATTCATCTTCCGTTCCGACCTTGTCGGAAACAGCGGCATCCGTTGCGTAATACTGCGTATTGCCGTTGCCATCAACAGTCAACATCGGGTAGGCATTCACACCTACGGAGTTACCCAGGGCTTTCCCCATTTTCCCGGTGGTCGTGCGACCAAAGCCGATGGCCAGACCAACGGTGCCTTCCATTTGTCCAAACTGACGGATGACGGGCACCTTTTGGGTTGCTCCGTTAGCAGTTACTTCGACAAAGTCAGCCTGTCCGTAGAGCTCGCGACCGTTCAGGTTTTTATAAGAGGTAAATTCGTTTCCACCGTCCCATTTCACGGGTACTGCCAGGTGGTTACCCCAGGTAGTACGGGTAACCGGATCGGGCATCTCCAGCAACCAGGGGTTACTGGCGTATTGTCCGCTACCGATATTGACCGTTTCAAAAAAGGAGATCTCCAGTTCGCTATTGGCTGGTTTGCGAACCTGCGAGGCGGCGCGGGCGGCATCACCACCAAAAGCGTATTCGGTGCGCATGGGCTGGGGCATCTCAAAGACACCATCGTGCAATGCACTGTCCCAGAATGCGCGGAAAGTAGCAAATTGTGACTGCTGCGGAAAGAGCGTTTCTTCCCAGTGTGCCTGTACGTATTCGTACATGGGCTGTTCAGCTTCACTATTTAAAGAGCCGGCACCTGCCCAGCGCAGCAGACTTTCTTCGGCCTGGCGTGTATCGAACAGCGGAGCAATAGTCGGTTGAACCAGGGAGTAGTGACCGCGCTTGGCTTCCACATCACCCCAGCTTTCCAGGTAGTGGTTAGCGGGTGCCAGATGGCTGCACAGCATAGCAGTTTCATTTGGCACAATCCCCATGTATACCCGGGTCGGCACCTTGGCCAGAGCCGTAGCGAACTGCCCGGCATTGGGAATATCAAAGGCCGGGTTAGTACCGTCCATGAAAAAGACGGCTTCGACCTGCCCGGCATTCATCTGACGCAGCAGGTTTTGAATAGCGCGGTCACTACCCTGACGCTGCATAGATGCATTGCCAAAGTCGATGGTCGAACCGTAGTTGTCGAGCATGGCGTTGATACCGTTGATCAGCACCTGCTCGCCGTAGTTATTAGAACCACTGACAACCAAAGAGGCGCCGCGGTTGTCGGCCAGCTCCTGAGCGATGCTGCGGAATTTAGCCGCCTGCTCACCCGACAGAGCCGGACCGTTTACTTTTGAACTTCCCGTCAGACCGGCAACCTCATTGTACAGGGCTACAATGGCAGCACCTACTTGAGAAGGCTTTACCAGTATGCGGTTATCGGCATTGGAGCCGGTCAGCGTCATGTGGCTCTCCACCTGTACGTGGTGCGACATTTTGGCATTCTCGACATCGGTGATGCGGCGATTTTTCGCATACTGACGCGCGTATTCGACCGGGGAAATCCAGGTACCGAGAAAATCGGCGTCAAAGCTGACGATGACATCCGCCTTGTCGAAGTGATAAGCCGGGATGACAGCTTCGCCGAAGCAAGCCTCGTTTGCCTCCAGCATAGCTGAGCTGGAAACGGGATCGTACATAACTAATTCCGCATTGGGATACGCTGCCTGAAAATCCGCTACCGCTTTTTTAGTAGTCGGACTCATAATAGTGTTGGCAACAATGCGGATGGTGCTATTACTGTTAATGCCGGAACCAACTGCTTCGTCGAGTTGCTCCCAGGTCATCTTGGTATCGTTGCCGTATTTCCCATCCTGTACCTCGTAGGGACCGTCGATGCGGCTGGTGTCGTACAGGCTTAGCACACTGGCCTGGGCACGGGCACTGGTGCCACCGTTGGTGATGGAGGAGAGGCTGTTTCCTTCCACTTTAATGGGGCGACCTTCGCGCGTCTTGACCAGTACCGGGCAGTAATCACCACCCTGTACGAACGTAGAGGCAAAGTACGTAGCAACTCCCGGCACAATGGTATCGGGCTTCACGACATAGGGAAGGGCATTTTTTACGGGGATATCACAACCGGCAGCCAGGGTAGCTGCGCCCAGGCCAAAGCCCAGGTACTTCAGGAAATCCCGACGGCTGGCACCCGTGTCCAGCGTATTATCATCTGCCAGATCATCGACGATGGGCAGTTCTTTGAACTCTTGCGTAGTCGCTTCCTGGAAGGCTGAATCATTGTTCAGTTGGTCCACTCCGATCCAGATATCATTTTTATTAGATTTCTTCATTATGCGATGCGCTTCTTTTCTGATTAGTTTAGATTGTTTACAGCTTGCAAAGGTGTCGGATTAATAGTGGCACTTCTGACATTCGAGGCCACCGATATCCTCGACCGTTACCTTGTCGCGTTCGCCCGTTGCCAATTCCTCGTGGTAACGCTCGTAGGAATCGTAATAAGGGTTGTCGGAGAATTGCACCTCCGTTTCGCGGTGACAATTGATACACCACCCCATCGACAGGGGAGCGTGCTGATAAACGACTTCCATCTCCTCGACCGGACCGTGACAGGTCTGGCACTCGACCTTACCGACACTCACGTGCTGAGCGTGGTTAAAGTAAGCGTGGTCGGGGAGGTTATGCAGGCGGACCCATTCAATGGGACCGTAAATCTTATCGTCTTGTGTCTTCTCGTTGGTGAGGGAGGACACAATGGCTTCCCACTGGTCTTCGATAAGTTGCTCACCTTCGTTGTCGAGACCACCGGTTTCTTTCACGTAGTTGTCGGCAATCCACTTTTTGTAGATTCTCTCCAGATCCTCCCGGCTCATGTCCTCGGCACCGTCGATATAGGTATCCGTATTGGGATCCCAACCGATGGAGGCGTAGATCTTGGTCAACTCGGCCGTACCGTAATTGGAACCTACCTTGACGGCACTGTGGCAGTTCATACAGGTGTTGGCGGCGGGAATAACCGAGTGCTTGGAGCGACGGGCACCGTCGTGGCAGTACTGGCAATCGATCTGCTGCAAACCGGCGTGGGTGGCGTGCGAGAATTTGATCGGCTGCTCGGGCTCGTAGCCTTGCTGACGTCCCAGCATGATGGCATTGTTAACCGTCGTATATCCCCCCAGAACGACCAGGGCGAAAATGACAAAGGCGATCACTCCCTTGCTCGTCAGGATTTCAACCAGAGAGCGCTTGCGGGCGGTCTGGTCGCCTTCACGCAGCTTCAACATATAGTTGAGATTGGAAACGATGCGCGCCAGAACGATAGCCAGGATGGCCAGAATGCCTGCCAGGACGATGAAGAGCACGGTATTGTCTTCTTCTTCGACGATTATTTCATCACCTGGACCGCTTCCAGCTGGTTTACCGGGCTCATTGCCCGTATAAACTGCATTAATATAGAGCAGTACATTATCGATCTCCTGATCCGTCAGATTCTGGTTGGTCATGACGGTCGGTTTCCACTCATCCCACAGCTCCACAGCGCGGGGGTGACCAGCCTGGACCATGGCTTGTGAATTGCGAATCCAGCTGTAGAGGTCTTCCTGTGGATAATCAGACCAACGTTCCATCGTACCACCAAGGGCCGGACCAGTCATGTCATCAACCATATTGGCATTGTGACATGTTTGGCAATAATTGCGGAACAGGGTTTTACCTTCGTTAAAGGCAGCCTCATCTACGCTTCCGCCATCCTGGGCAGGCAGCGCAGTCGACAGCACCAGCAGGGACAGGATGAGTAATGCTCGGCTAATCAACGACTTAAAAATCATGTTCTGTGTATATTTTCTATTGTTCCTTTCTGAAAACCAGACTGTCATATTTTTGTCAGCGCAAAGATAGTTCGCAGACGCGTTTTTTAAGAATATTTTCAATTGTGCTGACATTATTTAGACCCGGTCTAAACTAAGCCGGATCTTGTTCTTCAGGCTTTCGCCAAAATTTATTCCAATTTCTTACATGCCTGCGGTATCAAACTTGGCTGGCATTCATGAGCGCCGACTTTTCGGCTGTTTTTAGGCGGTGGTGACTTTTCTTCTCGGGTCTTGGTGATTTTTAATGTACTGCATGTTTTCCATCCATTGAATCAAGAAAAGGCACATTGCATCTTCAGACCGCAACGGGTGCCTTGATCGGCGGATGCGGATCATATCCGCTCAGCGAAATATCCTCGTAGCTGAAACCATCAATAGCCTTTACGGAAGGATTCAGCGCCAGGGTCGGAAGCGGGCGAATATCCCGTGCTAATTGCGTTTGAGTCTGCTCCATATGGTTGCTGTACAAATGTACATCACCGAAGGTATGCACAAAATCACCCGGCTCCAGATCACACACCTGAGCGACCATCAGGGTCAGCAAGGCGTAGGAAGCTATGTTAAACGGTACCCCCAAAAATGCATCGGCCGACCTTTGGTATAATTGACACGACAGCTTTCCCTGACTTACGTAGAATTGGAAAAGTACGTGACAAGGTGGTAATCCGGCTTTAACCATAATGGGTATATCCACGGGATTCCAGGCAGATACGATCAACCGACGCGAATGCGGCTTGGCTTTGATATCACGGATGACCTGATCGATTTGATCAACGCCCGAAAAATCGCGCCACTGCCTTCCGTATACCGGTCCCAGTTCCCCCCATTTTTTGGCGAAAGCCTCATCCGATTTAATCTGATCCACAAAATCCTTCATCCGGTCCTTCCAGCCGGGACTATATTTTGGATAATCCTTTGCCTGCCCCGTTTCCTCCAACCAGTGTTGAAAGGGCCATTCGTTCCAGATACGAACGCCATTCTGAACTAAATAGCGAATGTTGGTGTCACCACGCAGAAACCACAGTAACTCGTGAACAACTGACTTGAAATGCACCTTTTTGGTAGTCAGCAAGGGGAACCCCGCCTGCAGGTCACAGCGAAACTGATACCCAAACACACTGAGGGTCCCCGTGCCGGTGCGGTCTCCCTTTTCGACACCACAGTCCAGAATATGCTTCAACAAATTATGGTATTGTTGCATGGATGCGCGTTTCGGCCTAAATGCGGGCAAGATAAAAAACAACCAAGATTTACAACTGACACCTGATCATTTATCTTTCCAAACTGAATTTTCTTTTTGTTTTATATATATACAGCTAAACCAACTTTCCGCCACGAGAAAAGTGTCATAACGGAGTTATTTAGATTAATTCTAATTAACACCCAAGAAACCTGCTTCCCCCTTTTTTCTGAAACTGTACGCCCGGTTCAAGCCTTATTAGCTTTGCGAATTATTACTACAAATAAGTGAAGCGAAACTTCACTACGGTATATGGCCCTTAATCTTCGAATATGAGTTACCGCAGTTTATACGATTGTGTACGCGACCTGGAAAAGCACGGACATTTGCTTCGGATAAAGCAGGAGGTGGACCCCGACTTGGAAGCCGGCGAAATCCATCGACGGGTCTTTGAGGCCGGCGGTCCCGCCATCCTCTTCGAGCGCATCAAGGGCAGCCCCTTTCCCGCCCTGTCCAATTTGTACGGAACATACGAACGGACGGACTTTCTGTTCCGTCATACCATCAAAAAAGTCCAGAAAGTGATCGAACTCAAGGCCGATCCGACCCACCTCCTGCGCAAGCCTCTGCGCTATACGGGTGCTCCGCTTACGGCTCTGTCGGCTCTGCCCATGAAGCATATCGGCAAAGCTCCCATTACCTACGGCACCACCACTATCGACCAACTGCCGCTGATCAAAAGCTGGCCCATGGACGGTGGTGCCTTCGTCACTTTGCCGCAGGTGTTCACCCTGCCACCGAACGACCAGAATATCATGCACTCCAATATCGGTATGTACCGCATACAACTGACCGGTAATGACTATCACACCAATAAAGAGGTGGGTATGCACTACCAACTACACCGGGGCATCGGTGTCCACCACACGATGTACAACCAAACGGACCAACCGTTCCGGGCTTCTGTATTCGTGGGCGGCCCTCCCTCCCATGCATTTGCCGCCATCATGCCGCTGCCCGAAGGTCTGTCGGAGCTCACCTTTGCCGGATTATTGGGCGGACGGCGCTTCCGGTACACCCGACGCAATGGGCACGTCTTGTCGGCCGATGCCGATTTTGTCATCACCGGAACCATCCGTAAGAATACCAAAAAGCCGGAAGGCCCGTTCGGTGATCACCTGGGCTATTACAGCCTGCAACACGACTTTCCGGTCATGGATGTTGACCAGGTTTACTACCGCAAAAATGCCATCTGGCACTTTACCGTAGTGGGGCGACCACCGCAGGAAGACAGCAGCTTCGGATACCTTATTCACCAACTGGTCAAATTACTGACGCCCCAGGAGTTTCCCGGCGTGCGCCAGATCAACGCCGTGGATGCCGCCGGCGTTCATCCCCTGCTGCTGGCCATTGGCAGTGAGCGCTACATGCCGTTTCGGGAGCGTCGCCCCGAAGAAATCCTTACCCAGGCCAACCGCATTCTGGGAAGCGGGCAGACCTCCCTGGCGAAATTCCTGTTTATTGCCGCTGAAGGCGATGCTCCCGGTCTCGACACCCACGATATTCCCGGATTTTTCCGACACGTATTAACGCGGGTCGACTGGACGAGGGATCTGCACTTTCATACCAAAACAACCATCGACACCCTCGACTATTCCGGCTCGGGCTGGAATGCCGGATCCAAAGTGATTGTTGCCTGCTGCGGAGAGGTACAGCGCACCCTGGGCACCGAGATTCCCGCCTCCTTGACCCTACCCGATGGATTTGGAGCCCCCACCCTTGTCCAACCGGGCATTCTGGCCGTTTCCGGCCCGGCCTTCTCCGGACCGGAGGCTTACGCTGACGCTGAAGACTTAGCCAGGACTCTGGAAGGACAAGCGCTTGATTCGTTCCCCCTGATCGTTTTGGCGGACGATGCTCCCTTTTTTGGCGAAAGCCTGAACAACTTCCTCTGGGCTGCCTTCACCCGGGCTAATCCCAGTCATGACATCCACGGGGTAGATGCTTTCACGGAACACAAGCATTGGGGCTGTCGCGGACCACTGATAATTGATGCACGCATCAAACCGCACCACGCCCCGGTTTTGGAACCAGACGCCAAGGTCAGCAGGCGCGTAGATCAATTATTTAGTAAAGGAGGCGAATTATATCAAAAGATATAAGAAGGTTGAACAAAATGGGATTCCGTAGACCTTATAATAGGTGAAGTTGCCTTTCGGCAAAAGAAGAAGTAGCACATATGGTCTCCATGTTCGCAGCAAAGCATTATCCCGATATTATTCCGGACACTGAGCTGGATAAATATCTGGCCCGTGGTTGGTACCGCATGGGGCAAACTGTTTTTACCACTCATTTTCTGTGCTTTGGGGAGCAATTTTATTCGGCCCTGTGGATTCGTTTACCGCTAAACGACCATCACTTTAGTAAAAGCCTGCGCAAGCTTTTACGCCGCAATACGGATAAATACCGGGTAGTTTTTCGGCCAGCTTTTATTAATGGTGAAAAAGAGGCTTTGTACCAAAGCTACAAAAGAGACTTTCCCGGTATCCTCGCTCCCACCCTCCACGATTCCCTGCTGGATGGTGAAGCCGGCAACATTTTCAACACCTTCGAGGCAGCCGTCTACGACGGAGCGAGACTGAT
>JASBTH010000427.1 GCA_030148525.1 Saprospiraceae bacterium
GCGGTTTTTCAATTTGGATACCAATGCCTATCAGGATGGTGCACTGGACAGCACCACCAAAGAATTATTGGGACTGGTGGCTTCCATGGTCCTGCGTTGCGATGATTGCATCCGGTATCACCTGGGTAAGTGTTTCGACCAGGGCGTCAACAAGGAACAGGTATACGAAGTATTTGCCATTGCTAACCTCGTGGGTGGATCTATATGTATCCCACACACTCGCCGGGCTGTTGAATACTGGGAGGCGTTAGAGCAAGAAGCCTGATTGTTCCTACCACAGCAGGGAATGTATAATCATTCCTAATTTGAAAAAGAGTACGTATGAACCAGACGGAGCATTCCTACCTGAATGGACTTAATGATGTGCAGCGCCAGGCCGTAATCGCTACGGATGGCCCGGTATTGGTGGTAGCCGGGCCCGGCTCGGGTAAAACCAGGGTGCTGACCTACCGCATTGCCCACATTATACAAAGCGGGGTCGCTCCCTGGGAGATCCTTGCCCTGACGTTCACCAATAAAGCAGCCCGGGAAATGAAAGACCGTATCGCCCAGGTCGTGGGCATGCGGGCCAACAAAGTGTGGGCAGGTACTTTTCACTCGATTTTTGCGCGTATTTTACGGGTTGAAGCCGAAAAGATCGGCTATCCCTCCAACTTCACCATTTACGACTCCGACGATACCAAGAGCCTGATCGGGACCATCATCAAGGAGATGAATCTCGATAAGAACAGCTACAACCCCAATGCCGTTCGCTCCCGAATATCACAGGCCAAAAGTAACTTGATTACGCCTACCCTTTACCGGCAGAACCAGGAACTCATGGAGCAAGACCGGGCGGCCAAGCGGCCGTTCATCGTTGAGATATACCATAAATATACTGCTCGTTGCAAACGAGCGGGAGCCATGGATTTTGACGACCTGCTCTACCGCCTTTTTGAGCTGTTGCAAAAAAATCCCGATGGCGTTTTGGAGAAATACCGGGAAAAATTCCGGTACGTACTGGTCGATGAGTTTCAGGATACCAACCATCTGCAATACGCCATCGTACGCAAATTAGTCGAATACCCCGAAAGCCCCCGCAACATCTGTGTGGTGGGTGACGATGCTCAGTCCATCTACGCCTTCCGCGGTGCCACCATCCAGAATATACTGGATTTTGAAAAGGATTTCGCCAGGCACGGTATCCAGGTATTCAAGCTGGAGCAGAATTACCGATCCACCGAGCATATAGTGCAGGCCGCCAATGAAGTCATTACCTTAAATCGCAATCAGATTCCCAAAAAGATTTGGTCGGACAAAGGAGAAGGGCAAAAAATCAAGATCATAAAGGCCCTTACCGATACGGAAGAAGGCAAGCGGGTAGCCGATACTATTCTCGAGCAAAAAAACCGCTACCACCTCTCCAATGAGGAGATCGCCATCCTCTACCGGACCAATGCCCAATCGCGGATTTTCGAGGAATACCTGCGGCGGTACAATATTCCCTATAAAATATTCGGGGGCCAGTCTTTCTATCAGCGCAAGGAGATCAAGGACATGATTGGCTACTTGCGATTGATCGTCAACCAACAGGACGAAGAAGCCCTGCGTCGGATCATTAATTTCCCCAAACGGGGAATCGGAGCTACTACCGTGGAAAAGATCAGCAACCTTGCTGCTGACCAGAACACGTCCCTCTGGGAGGTTATGACTCAGGCCAATGTATCGTCCCGGGCGATGAACAGTATAAAAGGGTTCAAACACCTGATCTCAGCCTATGCCGAACGGGCACAGACCGAGAATGCCTTCGATGTTGCCAAAGGCATTGCCCGGGATTCCGGATTACTGGATCTACTAAAGGGAGATACGACCGTCGATGGTATGAACCGCCTGGAGAATCTCAACGCCCTGCTCGATGGTATTAAAACCTTTGTGGAAGACGATGATGTGGAGAATCTAACGGCCGAGGTAAACGATAAATCGCTGGCCAGCTACTTGCAGAACATTGCCCTGCTCACCGATCTCGACGATGAAAGTAAATCGGGTGATTACGTAACCCTCATGTCTGTGCACTCGGCGAAGGGCCTGGAATTTTCATCGGTATTTCTGGTCGGGCTGGAAGAAAAATTATTCCCCTCGTTCATGGCGCTGGAATCGCCGGAAGGCCTGGATGAGGAAAGGCGATTATTCTACGTTGCCATTACCCGGGCCGAGAAACATTTGACGCTGTCGTATGCCAGCAGTCGCTATCGATATGGCAATATGCGGTATAACGAAGTGAGCCGCTTTTTGGAAGAGATACCTCGCGATCACGTGGAATCTACCAGCTCCATTCGCTCCCGCTTTAGCCGGGAAGAAAACCGCTCCGGGCCGCCGACGGCCACAGTGCGCGGCTCGTTCAAGGAGCGGACCGATGCACGCACGGCTTCCATGAAAGCCGATCCGGAAACCTTTAAACCAAATCCAAGTTCAGAGATCCAGGCGGGTATGAAAATTTTGCACCTGAAGTTTGGAGAAGGAAAAGTGCTGAGCATTGACGGAAACACGGATAACCGCATAGCGACCATCTACTTCAAAGAGATCGACAATCCACAACGCCGGATCATGCTGAAGTTTGCCAAGTTGCAGATACTGGATTGATAGCTTTCGCTAAAAAGCTTCTCGCCAGGCATCACACACATCGGCGGGCATTTCGGCCTCGTTGTATTCAATGAACAGGGTATCCAGCCGGTATTCGAAGGCCATGGGATCAATGAACCCGTTGATTTGATCCACCAGTTCGAATGTTTGAGAGCCGGTTGGGATGATCACGTTGCGGTATTCCCGGTACAGGCCACCTGCTGCCACCAAAAAGTCATAAGCTTCGCCCGCCCGTAATTGTCGGAATACAGCTTCTCCATTGGTAAAGGTGGATAGTAGGCGGTAGGGTTCGTTACAAGCGTTATTGTATCCCCTAAAGAAGATGGCTGCCGTAGGTAGTAGTGCCAGAGGGTCTTCGCCCGCCTGATCGCACCGGGCCTGAAACGTCATATCCACGACTAACAAATCGGATTGCCCCGTAGTGTCCAGACTATTTCCCAGATCAAAGGCATAATCGATACATACGTTCGCGCGGGTAGGTGACGTGAAAATAGGGTCATCCCCACAGAAAAAGCTATATCCTTCGTAGACCTTAACTCGCAGGCCATCCACCAGACCACCGGTACTGGGCACATCGTACAGAAACAGCTCCTGCCCGTCGAATAAACGAGCCAGCCGAATGTATTTACGCAGTACGGTCCCCACTTTCGACATGACGTCGATCTCCAGCATATGATATTCCGTAGCGTCTTCTTCCTGCACCAGAGAAGAAAACTGAAGGGCCGTGGGCGTCGGACACCGGTCGATCAGGAACCAGCTGATGGTCCAATCCGACAGATGATCTTGCTGGTATTGAGCAGTAAGTTTGCCATTTATGAATTGTACCTGAGCGTTTCCTTCCCGATCCCATACCCGTGAACCATCCCTTCGCGACCAAACGGGGATAGGATTGTTTTGAGACAGGAAACTACCCGTAAAGGGATTACTAATATCGTCGGCCACTTCAAGGTACACATCCAGTGGCTGGGAAAAGCTGCGGATTTCCTGGTTACCCGACCGCATTTCGAGGCGAATATTTCCGGCGGTATGGAAGCTACCACCACCCAAAGACCCTCCGTTATCAAAGGCTTCGTCCACATCGAGGCCAGCGGGCAGGCTTTGCCGGCCTTGCCACTGGCGGGTATCGAAATGGATAAGGTCAACCTCCACCGATCCGGTTACCGGCTGACCGTTTTCATCAAAAAAACGCGTACCCTGCGGGATGCTGACCAGAGCACGCTCCGATTTACCGTTAGTCAGGGGTGTTGCAAAATTGATCATTCCCCGGGTTCCGGTTTCCGGAGCATCGAGCGTCAGGGTTTTTCGGGATACTCCGGGAGGCAGGGAAGCCAGGCGTGCCATAGGTACCGTTTCGAGCCGAAACCCCTTGGGGTCGGTAATGCGAAAACGGCGTTCTACGGGCAGGTATCCCGGGGCTTGCGCCAAAACTGTAAACTCAATCGGGTCCGACGAGCTCGCCGTGGTGCTTTTCTCAATAGCCAGGTTCAGTACATTGCCATCGGCTTTCAGTTCACGGGATCCGAAGAGAGTATATAGTTTTTCGGCATCTGGCCCGGCAACTTCGACGGTCAGATCAGCAGGCTGCCCTTCATTATCCGGATTGGCATCCACGAATTGGATGGTTAGGGGATTCTCGATAATATCCGTACCGAGGTAAAAGGTCACCCCATCCAGGATATTCTCGAGGGGATTACAGCTGGAAACCACGAAGGCCAGCCCAAGAAGTAGGAATCGGTAGTTCATGGTCATGGGTACAAGGGATTTTTAAGCGGGGTTTTCTCGGTTAGTATATACGATAAGCCAGGCGCAAGGATACAACCGGCCACAAACTGGACACAGGTTCATCACGCAAGTTTCGGTTAATGATATCTTCATTGTCTTCATTGGCACGGATCAGTCCGGTAGCACCTAGTTTGACCTGAGTAGTCCCTTTATAGTAGGTACCTACATCGAGGTTTACTCCGAACCGCCGCCAGGGCAGGGACCGTCCGAATCCGATGCCCACGTAAGGAAAGACCGTAAAAGAGTGGGTGACGGCTACGTCACCGCTGCCCACCTCAGCGGCAGGAATAGTAATATCATTGATCTGTATGTCTTCGGTTAGCCGGAAATCGCTCTGTATTTCATTGTCGATGGTTATTACCGGACCGCCCACAAACCGAACCAGCCCGTCGAGGATTCCCCATTCGAAGAGCACCTCCACATTACTCTGCCGGATGGTCCCCGTAAAGGACAAGTCTTGATTAGTAAAACCACTAACGGAGGTTTGTACATCCTCAAAGTCGAATTCAAACCGGTTATAACCAAGGCGAACGTGCAGTTGGCTAACTATATTGATTAGCAGGTCGGCACCTATATAGTTCTTGGTACCGATGCTGGCACCAACCCCAAAGTGGTTGAGGAAGGTGGTTTCGTCGACCGGGATGCGTTGTGGTTTCTCCGGCCGCTCTTTTTTGTCTTTGTCCTGTGATAAAGGCAATTCACCCTGCATTATGGCAGCAGCAGTGTCTTGCGATGTTTGGGCCAGTGTGATCAGTGGCAATACTAAAAAAAGGGTAACGATCCACGCGCCCGGGCGTTTGTGCATTTGCATAGGATTATCAGTTTGTCCGGTTGCCATACCAGTTGCCGTGAAAGAATATGTAATCACCCGGATGTACGGGATAAAAATGCCAGTTGGTTGGAAGCTGTGAAGCTCAGAAAAGGGTTGGGTCGCTGGGAAATTGTGGGTTTCTTAGGAGTGCGCGACCTGGCTTTCGTGGAATTGAAACAAATATATGAATAATTCCAATTAATCTGTAAATGACTGAGGAGGTCACTTAAGTGAGGAGGTCACTAAAAAGGAAACAAAAAACCCTAAATTAGAATTAATTAAATCTACAAAAAGGGTAGTAATTAGAACAAAAAAATATATGGAATTCAAAACGTAGAAAATAATTTCTGAGCTCCTCACTTAAGTGAGGAGCTCAGAAAGACAAAACCTACCGATTCATCGCCCTATCGCGATTCATGTAGAGCATATCGGTGCTGGTCCGGGAATCACCCAGCAGATGCTCCGCAAAGTAATCGGCACGCAACCAGAAGAAATACTCGTTCATACTGCCGAAGCCATGGCGCTGGCCCGGGAACAGGAAGAAATCAAAGCGTTTATTCGCCCGGATTAGTGCTTCCGCCATGCGGATCGTATTGGCCGGATGAACATTGTTGTCGACATCGCCGTGACAGATCAGCAGCTTTCCTTTGAGGTTCTTAGCTAATTCGGAGTTCTTGTCGATATCGTACTCAAAGGTGACATTGCCTTCATCGTCGGTTACCTCTTTTACACCGTGATGTTTTTCACTCCACCAGCGGTTGTAAATATTGTTTTCATGGTTACCGGCCGATGAAACCGCCACCTTAAAAAAGTCAGGATAGACCAACATGGCTGCCGTCGACATAAAACCACCACCCGAGTGGCCAAAAATCCCCACTTTTGAATCATCAATAAACTCATGGCGGTCGGCCAACTGTTCGATAGCGACCTTTTTATCAGCCAGGCCGTAATCCCGCAGGTTGCCGTAGCCATAACTATGATACCATTTTGACCGGCTTGGATGCCCACCCCGGTTACCAATAGTAATGACAATGAATCCCATCTGAGCGAGCCGATCAGTGCGGTCCATGCGGGCCGAGAAAGACTTATTCACGGCCTCCGTCTGTGGTCCGGGATACACGTAAGCAATGATGGGGTAGCTCTTGGTCGAATCAAAATCATAGGGTTTGTACATCACCCCGTACAAATCAGTAATACCATCAGCTGCCTTCACGGTGTAGGGCTCGGGAAACTGGTATCCCGCTTCCATCAATTTCGATAGGTCAGCCGTTTCCAGGTCCATGATTTTACGACCACTGGCATCGTGCAGGGTACTGACCGGCGTCGCATCAACCCGCGAGTAATTATTGACAAAAAACGTAGCCTCGTCGTTCATACTGGCGGAGTGATTGAAATTACCAGGACTCAAGAGTTGAAGGCCGGTTCCATCCAGTCGTACCCGATAGAGGTGACTCAAATAGGGGTCTTCCCCTTCCTCCCTGGCATTGGCTTCGAAGTACAGCATATTCCGGGCTTCATCCACGCCTTCAATGGATTCACAGTGATAAGGGCCGGAAGTAATCTGACGAACCAGGGTACCATCACCATTATAGAGATACCAATGCCCCCAACCGTCGCGCTCAGACCACCAAATGAATTGCTCTCCGTCCCTGATGAGATGAGGGGTGCGGGTTTCTACGTAAATATTGAGGCGTTCCTCGACCAGGGTAGTTACCTCTCCGGTTTCCGTATCCGCTACACAGAAATCAATGCGCTTCAGGTCGCGACTGGTGCGGGTGAAGTACAGGCGATCGGAAGTTCCCGCCAACCAGAGGGTCGGATTGAAGTCATCGTCCCGGTTCTTGACCATGCGTGGTGCTCTCAACAGACTTACGCTCTGATCCTTAAAAGTATCCACGTCGATCACCATCTTCTCTTTGCTTTCCCAGTCAAAAACCGCTACTTCCTCGACGGGAGCTTCCTTTTCGCCGGGCATATGGTATTTGTAGGTCTCCAGGGTGGGCCGAGGGTTGGCGGTATTATTGATCACCCACAAGTCTTTGACGTCCCGCATATCGGTGCGGTTCATCGCGAATTTCTTCGAGTCCGGTGACCACAATACATAGACGCGCTTGCGCTTATCTTTGTCTTTCTCCTTTTCCACATTATCCACCCCGCGGCCACCTCCCCCATAGGAGAAGTGCTCCATGCCATCTTCGGTCCACTGATGCTCAACGATGGTGGAGTCCTTTTCGTCTTCCAGGGCTTTTTCGTAGTTCTCCATATCCATCCAGTAGAGGTTATGGTTACGGGCGAACAATACGTAGGACCGGTCGGGACTTACGTTGGCCCAATCCGCATCTTCGGTGGGTTCTTCGTAATCCTCCAGCAAGTTCAGTTCCTGGGTGTTTAAGTCGTATTCGAAGTACCACTTTTTGGCTTCCATCTTAGGCTTGCGTTTGGGACCTTGCTCTTCGTCCTTTTCCTGAGAATCACCATCTTCTTCTACCTCTTCTTCCACCAGTTTACTGGTCACTTCGAAACGGATCGCCGTTTCGTTGTTAATAAACTCCAGATTGCGGATGTACATATGCTGAGCATCGAAGGGATCACCGGTGAGGCGGCTCATATCAGCAGCCATTTTCACGTTGTCGAATAAAACGTTTTTGGTGCCGCGAGCCGGATCTACAATATAGTATTGCTCCCCATCGCTGGTGCTGTACCGGTACCAGAATCGCTGGCTTTCCTTCAACCAGTGGGGATCCACGTAGGTGGAAAAAACCATATTGTCCATTCGATTGGGGGAGAACCGGGCAGCCAGTTCGTAGTTAGGGCTGGGTGTTGGTCGGGGCTGTTGGGCGAGTAAGCTTACGCAAAAAAACAGGCTCGACAACACGAGTAGCGTTTGTTTCATATTTCTGCTTTTGTGTCAATCAAGTGAGTGAATGATGCCCAAGATACAGAAAGCAAAAAAAAGGACCGGGAAGCGGTCCAAAATAAGGTGAGCTTGGGTACAGACTTATCCATTAAGTGATTATAGTCAAAGCCCAATCTACCGGTATAGAGTAATAGGTATAGTGTATGGGGATTAAAGCGTGTCCTACTACCTGATACCCTAAACCAAATACAACCTAAGGTAAACGAAGGAGTCTCCGCATGACGACAGGTCATACGGAGACTCGAAACGAATGTTTAATGCACCAAGTAGGTGCGTTGAGAGCCAGTTTGGACATCCCCGGTCTCGGTAGAGAGGATGTCCAAACGAGCCCTGCGTTTTAATTGTAATCCAGCATAAAGCGTATTGGCAGCGTATACATTACCCGTACGGGTTTACCTCGTTGCTTACCAGGTGTCCAGCGTTGGGGCAGATCATTCATATCGCTCACCAGTCGCAGCGCTTCGTCACCACATCCGCCACCGATATCGCGAAGCAATTTAGCATCGGTTACGGTGCCGTCAGTATTGACGACGAACTGAACAACCACGGTCCCTTGAACGCCATTCTCGCGGGCGATATTCGGGTATTCTACGTTTTGGTACAAATATGCCATCAGGCGCTCGTCGGAGCAAGATTTACGGGCTGCCTTATCCATGATTTGCTCACAGCCAGGGAATGTAGGCATATCTTCTACCACCACGAAGATCTCTTTCGCTTCTTCCTCCAAAGGCATTGGTGGAGGCGGTGGGGGTGGTGGAGGCGCATCACTGGACTCCTCTACCACCGGTTCAGGTGCAAGGACCGAAGTAAACGCATCTACGGATTGGTCAACGAACTCAATATCTTCCATATCCTCGATCATCACTCCTTCGGGGACTTCCTCAATCACGGGAGGAGGCGGAGGAGGCGGGGGAGGCGGAGGCGCTGCAGAACGCGGTATATCAACCTCAATGTCGGCCTCAAAGTCGTAAGCTATGGGCTCAAAATCAGGAATATCCTCATATTGGGTCCAGTTGAATGCACCAATAGCGATGGCCAGGGCACCGATCAATCCCAGACGCATAAACAGCGGACTAAGGCGAAATACATCTACATCGGGATATTTATTGCGGCCCTCCAGCGGAGAACGCCATTTTTTATCCCGGTACTTTGCGGTAAGGTCTTGGTTGTAGCGTCGTGCGAACATGATCCGATAGAGGGTAATTAAACCAGCAACGATCAACGCGAAAACGACAACTCCAAGAATTAAATCGACGGATGAAAATGAGAAGTTTGTGAACATGGCTCTCGGTTTTGCGACCCCCGTAAGGGCCTGTCAGTAATACCGATTTGTGGTCCGGCTATCCAGCATCCTGTTTGCTTGGGTATGCTGGCTATGTGGTCCGTATCGTTTTCATATCCATAAGGTATGACCTTCCATTCCAGCCTGTACTGACATGCATCAGACATTTCTGTGACTTTTATCAATAGGGGACAGTTTAGGTTTAGGTTGAGGTTGAGGTTGAGGTTGAGGTTGAAAGTTTCCGACCTTCCCTGGCTACCGAAGCTTCAGCGTAGGTAGCCGATTTCCGACCTCCGATTTCCGACCTCCGATTTTGTACACTATGTTTGTACTATGAATTCGGAACGACAAGCACGCTACGCACAATGGATTCGCGATGAAGCCCAACGCCTGGGTTTTATGATGGTGGGTTTTGCGAAAGCAGAACGGCTTGACGAGGAAGCCCGGCGCCTGGAAGAATGGCTACACCGGGGGTACCAGGGAGAAATGGGGTACCTCGAAAACCACTTTGAAAAAAGGGTCGATCCCACCAAACTCGTTCCGGGGGCAAAAACAGTGATCAGCCTGGTCTACAATTATTTCCCCGCCAACACGCAAAACGACCCCAATGCGCCCAAAATCGCCCGCTATGCGTTTGGTAAAGACTACCATTTCGTTCTGAAACCAAAGCTGAAGGAACTCCTCCACGGGATGCGCGAACAAATAGGAAACATTGAGGGGAGGTGCTTTGTCGATTCAGCCCCCGTACTGGAACGCGACTGGGCGATGCGGGCAGGTGTGGGCTGGACCGGTAAGAATACCCTCCTACTCCACCCCAGAGCGGGATCCTACTTCTTCCTGGCCGAGCTGATCGTGGATTTGGAATTACCCGCCGACGCGCCCATGCACGATTACTGTGGCACCTGCACCCGCTGCATCGACGCTTGCCCCACCGATGCGATTAGTCCCCAGGGCTACATCCTCGACGGCAGCAAATGCATCTCGTATTTAACTATTGAATTGCGCGATGCCATTCCCGAAGCATTCAAAGGGCAAATGGAAAACTGGATGTTCGGCTGCGATATTTGTCAGGAAGTATGCCCCTGGAACAGGTTTTCTCAGCCACACCAAGAAGAGGCCTTTCAGCCTCACCCCGACTTGCTGGACATGACCCGCAGTGATTGGCAAGAACTCACAGAGGAAACGTTTAGGGAGGTTTTCCGCAAGTCAGCCGTTAAACGCACCAAATTCAGTGGTCTGAAACGAAATATTGCCTTCCTGAAGCGGGAGTGAATGAGACTGGCGGGACAATCCTTTACAATTGATTTGTCCGGTACCAACCCCGTAATTGAGGCCGGCCAAAATACTGCCGAGATCATCTTTACAGATGTTCAGGGTACAAATGGAGTAATCCATGTAATTGATACTGTTCTTCTGCCAAGTAGCTAAATACCTTTCGGTAAAAAAATAAGGGGCCGTTCCAGTCGGAACGGCCCCTTTACTTTTTTGCGAAAGCTAAGGCATCAGATAGCGAAAGCGCCTTTTGCTTCCAGCTTTTGAAAAACCGCCCAGGCTTGGGTGGCCAGTTTTTGCGTAAGCTGCTCAATATAATAGCTACCCGCACCGGGATCGACCA
>JASBTH010000444.1 GCA_030148525.1 Saprospiraceae bacterium
CCCTGGGCCGCCAGTTCGGCCGAGGTGGAGCTGGTGATGACAATATTGTTGGTGCCGATCAGCTTCATCTGATCGAGGATAGATTGGCGGGCACCGGCACCGATGGCCAGCATGGAAATTACGGCACCCACGCCAAATACAATGCCCAGGGCCGTAAGAAATGACCGCAACTTATTAAGGGCTACCTGATCAATAGCCAGCAGGAAGTTGAATAAAAGACTCTGAATGAGGTAGCGGGTTTAGTTGATGATGATAAATCCACCTCCGCCACCTCCATCCGAGGTTTGTACCTGGATGTCTTTTACTTCTTCCTGGCGTTTGCGGGCTTCGGCCTGGCGCTTCTTGCGGTCTTCTTCTTGTTTTTTGCGAATGGCTTCCTTGATCTCCGGGTCGACGGGCACAAACGCATAGTCACGACTATTATCGGGCAGAGATATCAGTACTTCTTCCCCCGGTGCCAGGCCGTGCTCGATCATAATGGCGTCGCTATTGGCGGTACCTACCAGCACCTCCTGACGGACAATGCGGTTGTTATCCTTTTTGTAGACGAAGGAGAGGCTGTCGGCATAAAGGGCCTCGAGGGGAATGGAGACCACATCCTGGTAGGTGTCGGTGAGTATCTCGTTACTGGTAGTCATAGCGGGCCGCATGACGGAGTCGGTTTCGTTGACTTGTACAATCACCTCGAATACCTTGGCATCGTAGCCCCGGACCTGTTCGCCGATATTGGCCACTTTGATGACGCGGCCGGAATACTGGCGGTCGGGAAAGGCATCGATGCGTACTTCCACCGGCTGTCCCTGGCGGACCTTACTGATATCGACCTCGTTGACGTAGGTTTTGGAGATCATGTCGTTGAGGTCGGGAAGCTCGGCCACTACGGGATCCCAGGCGGTGATGCGGGAGCCGGGTTCCTTTTTACCGCCGTAGGTGCGGGCGTAGATGAGCATACCATCGTCGGGTGCCGTTATCCGGAACCCGTCGGAAAGCTCCAGGAGGCGGTTGAGCTCGGTTTGATTCTGTTTTAGGAGGGTATTGATCTCGCGGATTTTGGCCTCGGCCTGTTGCTGCTTGAGCTGATAGTTCTTTTTGAGCTGGGCAAAATCGCGACGGGTTTTTTCGAGGTCGAGCTGCGTCTGGCGGATAATGGATTCGGCCTCGAAGCGATTCAGTTCGACTTGCAATTCTTTTTCTTCGAGCGAGAACTCCGTATTGATGAGATCATCGCGCAGGGTACGGAGCTCGATGGCCGTATCTATCTTGGCTTGCTCAAGTTGGGTTTGGGTCGTTTCCAATTCGGTACGAACGTTAGTCAGCTTATTGGCGAGTTCGGTGCGATCGAGGGTGGCCACGTAATCCCCCTTTTGCAGGACGGTCCCTTCGGCCACAATATCGGAGAGGGTGGTTTCGTATATACCGGCGGCACGCATGCCCTGCGGTCCCCGGACCTTCACCGACTGGCGGGAGTCCAATTCTCCGGTAGCCATGACCTGAACGGGGAAGTCACCGGTTTGCACGGTGTAATACAATTCTTTGGCCTGGGTTTTTTCCGGGCTTCGAAAAGCCAGGTAACCAGCGACGAGCAGACCCGCCACGATAGCCAGTGGCAGGATTAATTTACGTAGATTCATGTCGGGCAGATTGATTAACTGGAATTAGGGTTGCTAAAATGTTTTTTCGGGTTTCAACATCCATTTGAGTCATCATGACCATACATGATGGCTTTTCAATGGTTATTATACACAAAAAATGCTGTACTATCGGCATACTTTTGCATTAAACCAGGCATAAAAACGTCTTAAAGACTGCAGATTTATAGAAAAGATAGTACTTTATTTAACGAACTGACATCTGCCAATGAATTTTCGGATTTGCTTCCTGTTTATGGCAGCCCTATTGATGAGCGGCTGCGGAACCCCCAAAATTTCCCGTATTACCTATACACCGGTATCCGTATCGGAAGAGGTGTCGGTTAGCAGTGATGCGGAAATAGATCAACTCATCGGTCCCTACCGCGAGCAAATGAAGGCTGAGATGGACCAGATCATCGGAGAAGTTGCCGTGGATATGCCGGGTGGCCGTCCCGAATCTCTCATGGGGAATTTTGTCAGCGATGTACTGGCCAACCGGTCGGAAAAGTATCTGAACCAGGAGATCGATTTTGCTATTTCCAATGCCGGTGGACTGCGTATTCCGTCGATCCCGGCAGGTCCTTTGCAGCGGAGCACCATCTACGAGTTGCTGCCCTTCGATAATGTGTTGGTGGTTTTATCCCTTACGGGAAAAAAAGTACAGCAACTGGCTGATCACATGGCGGAGGCAGGAGGGTGGCCCGTGAGTGGAGGGTTCGCCATGGTCATTGCTCAGAGGAAGGCTACACGGATTCGAATTCAGGGCAAACCCCTTGATCCGGAGCACGTATACCGGGTAGCTATGCCGGATTACGTGGCCAACGGTGGCGATAACGCCAGCTTTTTGACAACCACACCCCAGGAATCCACCGGACGGTTTATGCGCGATGCTGTCCTGGAATACATAGCGGAGAAAAATAAAGCAGGGGAGGCTCTGCGTTCTAGCATAAGTGGGCGAATAACTAATGCGGACAATTAGCTTTCTTTATAACAACGTGATTACGTAATTTTTTTAGGCAACAGCAGGATTATGGAAAGGAGAACATTCGTAAAGCATCTGGGGGTAGGCACTCTTCTCGTTGGTGGAAGCCCGGTAGCGGTTTCCGCTATGGATATGCTACGATCCCCCATCAAATTGACGATCCTGCATACTAACGATGTCCATAGCCGGGTCGACCCCTTTGATAGCGGACGTTACGCGGGTAAGGGAGGTGCTGCCCGGCGTGCTGCGACCATCGATCGCATTCGAAAGGAAGAAGACCATGTTTTATTGCTCGATGCTGGGGATATTTTCCAGGGGACTCCTTATTTCAATTACTTTGGCGGCGAGTTAGAATTTAAGCTTATGTCGGAGATGAAATACGATGCCGCGACCATTGGCAACCACGATTTCGATGCCGGCATCGACGGCCTGCACGCGCAGCTACCCAACGCCGATTTTCCTTTCCTGATCAGTAACTACGACTTTTCGGACACCATCCTGAACGGTAAGACCAAGCCCTATCAGGTGATTCGAAAGTGGCCCCTGCGCATCGGGGTCTTCGGACTCGGTATCGAGCTGGAGGGACTGGTTCCCAAGGTGTTGTACAAAGATACCCGCTACCTGGATCCCGTGGAGAAGGCCCGGGAAACGGCCCGGATCCTCCGCTACGAAGAGGGGTGCGATTACGTGATCTGCCTGTCGCACCTGGGCTATTTGTACGGCGATGATACCATCTCGGACGTTGCTCTGGGCAAAACGGTATCCGATATCGACCTGATAATCGGCGGTCATACGCACACTTTCCTGGATAAACCGACGGTGGTGAAGAACCCGGATGGAGGTCCGGTCCTCATCAATCAGGCCGGCTGGGCCGGCATCGTGTTGGGGCGTCTGGATATTTACTTTAACCGTACCCGGAGCACGGAATGTACATACTGTGAAAACATACTGGTCGGCGGGGTCGAAATGGCCCCCGCCGACGTAAACAGATAGTTAGGTTGTGGCCATCAGTTGATTGGGTATGAGGAATAAAAAAATCAATCAAAATATTCGGCCTGCTTTTGGAGGCTACGATTTTTTCTGCATCTTTGTATTCCTTCGACAATAGGGAAAGCGATTACAGATACTGAATAAAAAAGCAGGGAACTCCTTCACAGTTCTCACACACTTCTTTTTGTCTCATACTTACTGATACCCTTTAGTTAATCTTGTTTTTTTAACCAGCTTAACGGCGGATAATCTATCTGGAGAATGGTGAAAGATCATGCTACAGTCTGGGATAACTGTCTGCAGTCGATTCGCAGGAATGTGAATACGCAGTCGTTTAAGACGTGGTTCGAACCAATCCGTCCCGTACGCCTGGAAAATAGTGCCTTGACTATTCAGGTGCCCAACAAGTTTTTTTATGAATGGCTGGAAGAGCATTACGTGAGTTTGCTCAAGTCTACCATCAAAAAGGAGCTTGGCGATAAGGGCCGCCTGGAGTATCAGATTCTGATGGCTGGCAGTCAGGGTGGGGGAGAAGCGACCAAACGGTCCGCAACGCCCTCAACTAATCCTAAAACCAAAGAAGAACGAAAAGCATCCTTTGGCCCAGGCATGGTGGATACGGAGGTCATTAAGAACCCGTTTGTTATTCCCGGCATTCGAAAACTGAAAGTTGACCCACAGCTCAACACTACCTACACCTTCGATAACTACATCGAGGGTGATTGTAACCGACTGGCGCGCTCGGCGGGCTTGGCTATTGCCAAACGCCCGGGAAGCACGTCCTTTAACCCATTAGTGATATTTGGAGATGTTGGCCTCGGTAAGACACACCTGGGCCAGGCCATCGGCAACAGCGTGGTGGAGAAATTCCCGAACAAGACGGTACTCTACGTATCATCCGAGAAATTCACAAATCAGATCATTCAGTCGATCAAGAATAATGCGGTGAATGACCTGGTGAATTTCTACCAACTGATCGATGTACTCATCGTGGATGACATCCAGTTCCTGGCGAACAAACAGAAAACCCAAGAGATTTTCTTCCACATCTTCAACCAGCTCCACCAAAGTGGCCGGCAGATCGTACTGACCTCCGATCGCCCGCCCAAGGACCTGGACGGTATGGAAGAACGGTTGATCTCCCGCTTCAAGTGGGGGCTTTCGGCCGACTTGCAAGCACCTGATCTGGAAACGCGCATGGCCATCCTCGAGCATAAAATGACGCGCGAGGGCCTGGATCTGCCACAGGACGTTACGGAGTTCATCTGTTACAACATCAAGAACAACATTCGCGAACTGGAAGGTGTACTGGTTTCCCTGGTCGCCCGCTCCTCCCTGAATCAGCGCCAGATCGATATCGGCCTGACCAAGGAGGTGGTAAAGAACTTCGTCACGGAGATCAATAAGGAGATCACCGTCGAGTTTATCCAGCAACTGGTGGCCGAGCACTTCAGCGTGGATGTGGAGAAATTGCAGAGCAAGACGCGTAAGCGCTCCATTGTGATCGCCCGTCAGCTCTCCATGTACCTGGCCAAAAACCTGACCGACAAATCCTTAAAGTCGATCGGAGAGACCTTCGGTGGCCGCGACCACAGTACCGTGATTTATTCCTGTCGCACCGTACAGGACCTTATGGAGACCGACATCATCTTTAAGGACACGGTGCAGGAATTAGAGAAGAAGATCAGGCTCAGCCTGAACGAGAAGTGACACCACTACCCAAGAGCTTTTAGCGGGGCCGGTTCCGAAAGGGATCGGCCCCGTGTCATTGGTGGTCGATCCTTCCACGCCCGCCGAAGCTCTGCGTAGGAGGGACCCGGCCGCCGAAGCCCGTACGGGCGTAGGAGGCTGGATCGACCGGAATGGAAGTCGGTCCTCTGGACCGACTCTTCCTGCGTCCAGAAATATTGCATTCTTGACCCGCGGCACTACCGAGGTCCCGAAATCAGTCACCTAGTAAAGAATCTTGACCCGTAGCACTACCGGATCGACCGGAATGTTCTGCTGAAAACGGATCATATATTTCAACAGAACGAGCGAGGTTGATTGCTGCTGCTTTTTGTTGGCAATTCCCTTCCGAAGTCTCTATCCGGGTTCCTGAAACGTCCTGTACTCCGAAATACCTCTGTGCCAACAAAAAGCAGCAGCGGTATGAGGTTTAGCTTTGGAATACCGCAGATCCACTGAAAGCGCCTGCTACTTCTTGTTGACTTCGTGGCCTGGAAAGCATGGTTGTGAATGGTAAAGTAAACGTGATCTCTGCGGCCAACAAGAAGTAGCAGGAGTCCCTCCCGTCGGCAGGATTGGCTATCGCCCATCCTGGAGGTGGGGGGATCCAACCCAGCCAAAGCCACGGCCTGGCGGCCTGGCTTTTTTGTTTCCCAAACCCTTAGAGAAACTGGCGTTTCTCACGGCTCTGGAAAACAAAAAAGCCGTCGGTCTGTCGACCAACGGCTTTGTCTGTGTTGTCGGGGCGGCAGGATTCGAACCTGCGGCCCCCTGCTCCCAAAGCAGGTGCGCTAACCGGACTGCGCCACGCCCCGAATATGTTTGTTTGCGAAGATAACCCAATCCAAAAGACACTCCCAAATGCAGAGTGCACTAATCCCGCACTGATCGAAATCTTTGATTTCGCTAACAGTGCGAGGATCCTCGCCGAAGGCGGGACCGGACTGCGCCACGCCCCGAATGCGTGCGAAGGTAGTTAATCCAAAAGACTCTCCAAAACAGCGTACGAAAATCATTGCACACTGGCAAAATCATTTGGGTCAGTACCTTCAAATGTTGTGGCGGTGACGGCGGGATTCGAACCCGCGATACCCCGTTAAGAGTATGCCAGTTTAGCAAACTGGTGGTTTCAGCCACTCACCCACGTCACCGGATGGACATCTTTTAAAACCCGTTCTTTCACGAGCGAGTGCAAAGATAGGTAAGGACAAAAAGAAAAACAAGATGCCTGCTACCTTTTTCACTCAAAAAACGAAGAATATTGCCAGATCGTTCCATTACGTAAACTAACCGGCAGGGCGTCAGGAATTTATCTTCCTGCTTGTCAATCCATAGTTTTTTGGAGGGCGGAATCCATGCCCTTTTGATCAATCTCCTGCAGGTATTCCGTCAGCAGGTCGGTGAGCCCCGGGACGGCATTGAGGTCCTGTTTCCAGAAATCGGTTCTGGCGAGGACTGCCCGGGCGATGGTACTGTAGTCATCGGGATGATCGGCCCATAGCTTTTGCAAAAAGTCGACCCGGTCGGCATCGTCCTT
>JASBTH010000475.1 GCA_030148525.1 Saprospiraceae bacterium
CCAGCAATTTATCGGACTCGCTGCGATTGGCTGCACTCAGCTGCGGAACTCCCTTAGTCCCTTTTTCCAGTTCCTGGATGCTGTTTCGAATATCGTTTAGATCCTCCTGATTTTGTTTTTGCAGCGTGCGGCATTCCTCTAATTGAGCCTGTATCCGACCTTCCACAGTTCCGCTAAAAGCAGCATCCTCTTGTTTGTTTTTCCAGTAGGTGTATATAAAATACCCAAGGAATCCCACGGCTGCGGCCAGAAGGACCACCAGGAACAACAGGCGAAACACGAATAAAAACCGGAAGGCCAAAAGGATGACGGCTACGCCAGCCAAAATATATACCCAACGAGGCTGCTGATTCATAAAATGGAAACGTGCTTTTTCCCAAGGTAACGAAAGTATGACAATCCGAATTTCGGAAATTCAGTCCGTAATTCTGGATGATTCATCATACTTCTTAAACCGTTTAAGCAAATGCGTGTTAGAGTTACGTTTTTTATACCGATGAGGAGGTGCTTTGTTCCCTCCTATAGCATGCATCGGTTACAAATTGCTAATGTTTTTTGTTTGTTTATAGTTTATGCGGGTGCTCCGATAGGAGTACCTTTTTTTACGCCCTGCTCCAAATTTCTGTTGGGGCTGTTGGCTTGATTGCCAACAGCCCCAACAGAAATTTGGAGCGGTTCTTGAGACTACCTACCTTAAGCGTGCAATTTAAAAGCTCCGTCATGCGCTTATTTCTTATTCTGCCCTTATGCCTGCTCTGCCTGGACCTGGCGGCTCAACTGCCCGATGATTTCTACGATCAGATCTACCTCGATAATTTTGATTTTGCGACTGGTTTCACCTTCGATGACGAGGGCTTCATGTACGTTTGGGAGAAAAAAGGCCTGGTACATCGCATCGACACGAATGGGCAACGGCAAGCCGAGCCCTTCCTGGATCTGCGAGAGGAGGTCTCCAACTGGAAAGACCACGGACTAATGGGCTTTGCCCTGGACCCGGATTTCCTGACCAACGGTCGGTGCTATGCCTTGTACACCCTTGACTTACATCATCATTTTCATTACGGAACGCCCCTGTATAAAGCCGACAGTACCGTAACCTTTCACCCTACTATTGGTCGGGTGACAAGCTATCAGGCTAAAAAACGGGGTGAACAGATGATCACTGACCCCGACACCCGAAAAGTACTACTGGGCGAAAGCATTGACAATGGTATTCCCTTACTCTACGAATTTCATGGCTTAGGGAGTTTGCTCGCGGCCGATGATGGTACCCTGCTCATCTCCTGTGGAGATGCTACCGGCAATGAGACCGCCGATACGGGCGGTGATCCCGACAACGAATTCGTGCAAAAAGCCCTTGAACTGGGGATTATCGGCGAGGACCAGGACCTGGGTTCCTACCGCGCCCAGTACCTCGGCAACCTGAACGGCAAGGTACTGCGTATTGACGCCGAAACTGGTGATGGTTTGCCCTCCAATCCCTTTTACGATACGGAAGCTCCCCGCAGCCCGCAATCGAGGGTTTGGATTCGTGGGTTACGCAACCCTTACCGCATGGTGCTCGAACCAGAAACGGGAAGCCATTATGCCGCCGAAGGAGATCCCGGCACCCTGCTGATCGGTGATGTAGGCAATGGCGCCTGGGAAGAATTGAACCGGGCCGAAACGGGTGGTCTCAACTTTGGCTGGCCACTTATCGAAGGGATTAATCTGATGTGGGCCTTCTGGAGTAAAGAAGTGCCCGAGAACCCCATGGCCCCCAATCCCCTCTTCGGTCAGGGCTGCGATCAGGAGTTTTTCACCTTTAAACAGTTGATGGTGCGTACAGAACAGGACCGTCCCGCCCTGCCACCGAATCCCTGCAACCCCAACGAGCCCATCAACGCCGAGGCCTTTCCCTCTCAAGGGTTGACCCCGCTGTTGACCTGGAGTAACGCCAACTGGAATAAACCGGCCCGCGCCCTTACCCTCCGCTTTGATGAAAACGGGGATGCTCGCGGGCTGGAACTCTCCGCTGCCGAATCCCCCGTAGAAGGCGAAAATTTTGATGGATTCTCCTCCATGGCCGGTGTATTTTATACCGGCGATGTGTATCCCGAACTCTACCGGGGCGATTATTTCACCTTTGACTTCAGTGGCTGGATCAAACACGTCACCTTCGATGAAAACGGCCAACTTAAGGCCATTGATCATTTCCATAATGACGCGGGCAATATCATCCACATGGGCCTAAGCCCTAAAACCGGCCAATTGTATTACCTCAATCTGGAAGGACAAATCCACGAAATATCCTACGGAGGGAATCCTCCGCCCAAGGCTATTATTCAGGCCGAACCCTATTTTGGCGGAAGCCCGCTGGAGGTGCAGTTCGACGCCGGCCAATCCTACGACGAGCAACAGCCCATCACCGATTACCTATGGGACTTTGGGGATGGTACGAGCAGCACCGATATAACCCCTGCTCATACCTTCGCCGCCAGTGGCTCAGAGCCCGAATCGTTTACCGTAAAGCTCACGGTTTCCGATAGTGCCGGGGCCGCTGCCACCACCGAACGGATCGTATCGCTCAATAATAGTCCGCCGCAGGCGGCTATTTCCTCCTTTCAGGATGGGGACCAGTACCCAATGGATCGCACCACCCTGCTACACCTGGAAGCCGATGTATCCGATGCCGAACACGACGATGCCTCCCTCCAGTACGAATGGAAAGTCTACCTGCACCACAATGATCACTTCCACCCCGAGCCCACCGATTTCAATCATACCAGCTACGCCCTGATCAGTCCGCTTGGCTGCCAGACCGAGTTGTACTGGTACCGCGTCGAACTCCGGGTCACCGATCCGGCCGGCCTGACCGCTACCGATACCAGAACGGTGCATCCTTATTGCGGCCCCGATTTCGTGGATTGGATGGAACTGGATGGCAGATCCCGCACTAAAGCAGTTGACTTAGAATGGTCCACCAACCTGGAAGACAGTGTCGATCATTATGTTGTCCAGCGAACCACTGACTTCTTTCACTTTGAGGCGATAGGTCAGATTCCTGCTTCCGGACCGGGCAACAACTACTCCTTGACCGACCAGTCGCCTCTGCTGGGCGACAATATCTACCGGATCAAGGCCGTGCGCAGCGGTGGGGCCTACGATTATTCGGAGTTCATTACGGTGGCCTACCCCAAACCGGTGCCCATGCGGCTTTCGCCAAATCCAGCTCATCAGTTTGTTGACCTACAGGTACGAAATACGGAGTCGGACCGGATCCATTTCGAGCTCTTCTCCTTGTCCGGCATCCGCCTCCGCCAGACGGACTGGGAAGCCACCCCGGGCGTCCACTTCGAAAGAACTATCGGGATCAGTCAGTTACCCGCGGGCGTGTACCTCTACCGGGTTTTGGATGGTAACCGGCGGAAGGTGGGGAAGTTGGTGGTGCGGTAGTGGAGATTTGGGGAAAGGGGGAGTTGGAGATAGGTCCATCCTACCGAAGTTCCTGCTCCCTGGTAGTGTCGGCATTCGTCGCGTCTCGTTTTTTCGATCAGGTGATTTGGGGACGCACACTCCTTTTTGGCTTTCGCCAAAAAGGAGTGTGTTCAATTCAGCATTCAACATTTCCTGGAATGGGGCTACTGAATACGTTTACTCTATTCAAATACATCCAGGTATTATAGAGGACTAAACAACCTCTGCCACCACAAAAATGCTGCCTCCTACGAAGATCAGGTCATCCTTACCGGCCGCTTTTTTGGCGGAAGCCAGGGCATCCGTAACAGAAGTATGGACCGACCCCACTATACCGGCGGTATGAGCCCGATCAGCCAGCTCCTGCGCATCCAGGCCGCGGGGAACATCGGGGCGGGAGAAGTAGTAGCGGGCATCCCGCGGCAGGTAGGGAAATACCTTGCTTAGGTCTTTATCATTCACTACACCCAATACTATGTGGAGTTGCTCGTGGGGAATGCGGGCCAGTTGCTCCACCACGAAGCGCAGGCCCGCTTCGTTATGGGCACTGTCGCAGAGGATGATGGGATCTTCGCCCAGTAGTTGCCAGCGGCCCACGAAACGGGACAGGGTGCGGAGATTGCCCAGGCCCTGACGGATGTGTTCTTCGGTGATGTGCCAGTCTTCGGCGAGGTGGTCCACGGCCTGGAGGACCGTTTGCAGATTGTAGCGTTGGTAATCACCGTACAGCTCCGTTCGCAGGTGGATCAGATAGGGTTCGCCATCGCGGGTGACCAGGTAGGTGGACCCGGTATAATCGGATTCAACCACAGTGGCATCCAGGTGGTGGTCGGCAAAAGATATGGGGCTTCCCTCTGCTTCGGCTTTCGCCAAAAAAACGGGTTTGGTCTCGGCTTGGGTCTCACCGATCACTACGGGAACACCGGGCTTGATGATCCCTGCCTTCTCGCCGGCGATCAGTTCCAGGGTATCGCCCAGAAATTGCATATGGTCGAAGCTGATATTGGTGATTACACTTAGCTCCGGGGTGATGATGTTGGTAGAATCCAGGCGGCCACCCAAGCCTACTTCGATAATTGCTATATCGACCTTTTGCTCCGCAAAATAGCAGAAAGCCATAGCTACCGTGATCTCGAAATAGGATGGCTTGATCTCCTCCATCAGGTATTGATGCCGGTCCACAAAATCCACGACCCACTGTTCGGGCAGCAGCTCTCCGTTGAGCTTAATGCGTTCGCGGAAGTCGCGGTAGTGAGGCGAGGTGTACAGGCCAGTCTTATAGCCGGCCGACTGAAAAATAGCGCTCAGCATGTGAGCGGTACTTCCTTTTCCATTGGTGCCGGCAATATGAATGGATTTGAACTGTTGGTGCGGATTGCCCAGGGCCTCGCACAGTTGCTGTATGTTGGTCAGGTCCTTCTTAAAGGCGGCTGCCCCGATGCGTTGAAACATCGGTAGCTGACGGTACAAATAGTCAAGTGTCTCCTGGTAG
>JASBTH010000484.1 GCA_030148525.1 Saprospiraceae bacterium
ATGGCGAAAATGTCTAGAATTTGGTTCTCACAAAGCCTTTTTTGAGCTTCGTAGCATGGCTACGGGGCGAAAAAAGGCTGCAGTGAGGTTCAAATTCTAGACATTTGCAGTCCAAAGGATAAATCCCAAACACGCTCTAAAATAGACTGAGGATAGGAAGATCGAACAAGTATGTAAATTTTGCAGATAAATCCCTAAATCCGCATCAGCTCTTTATATTTTAGGGGCTGGCATCATTCCATTACCCTATTTAACCCGTTTGCCTAAAAATACTAGAATATGACAAACATCAAATTCGGAACCGACGGCTGGAGAGCCATCATCGCAAAGGATTATACCGTTGACAATGTCAAACGCGTGGCGGAGGCCACCGCTAAGTGGCTGAAAAAAAATAATGGAAAACAAGTTGTTATTGGTTACGATTGCCGCTTCGGAGGGCAGATGTTTACAGAAGTTACCGCTCAGGTATTAGGCGGATTTGGCATAAAGGTGCTGATGGACCAACATTTTGCCAGTACACCCATGGTCTCCTTAGGTGTGGCCAAGACCAAATCAGATCTCGGGGTGGTTATTACCGCCAGCCACAACCCGCCTTCGTACAACGGGTACAAGCTGAAATCTAAGTTTGGTGGCCCCATGATTCCCGTGCATATCGCCGAAGTGGAAGACCTGATCCCGGACGCCTGCACCCTGGATGAGGTGCCTTCTATGGAGGAACTGACCGAAAAAGGACTCCTGGAAAATATTGACCTGGAAAAAATGTATCTGGATCACGTGGAGGCGAATTTTGACCTGGATGCCATTCGCAACAGCAAGATTCAGCTCGCGTATGATGCTATGTACGGGGCAGGGCAGAATGCCGTGATGAAATTATTCCCCAAAGCACACTTTCTGCATTGCGAATTCAATCCCTCTTTCCTGGGACAGGCCCCCGAACCCATCCACCGCAACCTGGGCGAACTGTCCGAATTGATCAAGAAGGATCCGGCGATTACCCTCGGGCTGGCTAACGACGGAGATGCTGATCGCATTGGTTTGTACGACGATGAAGGCCAGTTTGTCGATTCCCACCATATCTTGCTGCTGCTGCTACTCTACATGCGCGAGCATAAAAAGCAAGATGGAAAGGTGGTGGTCACCTTCTCCGTAACGGATAAGATGGTCAAGTTGGCTGAGCATTACGGACTGGATTACGAGGTGACAAAGATCGGCTTTAAATACATTGCCGAAATCATGACCGAAGAGGATGTGATCGTTGGCGGTGAAGAATCAGGCGGATTGGCAGTGAAAGGGCACATTCCCGAGCGCGACGGTATTTGGATCGGATTGATGATCATGGAGTTCATGGCTAAAACCGGCAAGTCTATTCGCGAGCTCATTCAGGATGTGTACGATATTGTCGGGCCCTTCCACAGCGACCGGGATGATCTGCACATTACGAATGAGCAGAAGTTAAAGGTGGTGGATACCTGTAAGAATGATCCGTATCAGGCTTTCGGGAACTACACGGTGCAGAAGATTGAACGAGTCGATGGTACAAAATTCTGGTTAGCGGATGACCAATGGGTCATGATTCGTCCTTCTGGTACGGAACCCGTTTTACGCGTATACGCCCAGGCGGCGGATGCAAAGCAGGTACGAGCTATTTTGGATGCAACCCGGGATACCATTTTGGCATAATATCGTGCCCGTAGAGACGCCATATATACCGTCTCTACGGTGCCGGATGAACCATCGCAATGTGCGGAATGCCGTCTTCCAGGTATTCCGCACCTGTTTTTTGAAACCCAAGGGATTCGTAAAAAGGGATGAGGTAGGTTTGGGCAGAAATCTTAATTGGCTGATTACCAAAGAGGTCTTCAACGTACTCCAGGGTCTTCAGCATGAGGGTCCGCGCGTATCCATTCCGACGGGCATGTTGGGCGGTGACTACCCGACCCAGTGAAATGAAATCGTCATACGAGGTACCCTTGGGGAGGATGCGGGCGTAGGCAATCAGCAGATTGTCATCGTCATATCCCAGTACGTGCCAGCCTTTGGTATCGAAACCGTCGGCGTCGAGGTATACGCAATCCTGTTCCACGACAAAAACTTCCTGACGAAGTCGCAGCAATTGGTAAAGCTGGTAAATATTGAGATCGCCGAAGGCGAGGCAAGACATGTGGTTCATGGAGTGTTTTGTTTTCAGCGTGGGGTTTTTTGCGCGTCCAAAGATAGAATCTTTTAGCCTTCTCTGACAATTTTGGGCCCGAATACTGTTTATTGTACGGCAGAGATATGCGGAACGAAAATTATCAGACCAATCAGCACTGCTGTAATGGCTGCCAGTAGTACCGCTGCCGCCGCAACATCTTTGGCGTGTCCGGCCAGTGGGTGGTAATCAGGTGACACCAGATCAGTCAAAAATTCCAGTGCCGTATTGATTGCTTCGGTGATCCACACCCCGGCCATTGCTCCAATCAGCCAAAGCCATTCCGAAGGTTGGAGTGGAAAGTAGCAACCGGCAATAACTACGATCACCGTAGCCAATACGTGAATACGGGCATTGGGTTGGGTCCGTATGAGGGTCGCTAAGCCTTTAAAGGCAAAACCAAAACTGGCCATTCGTTTTTTGAACATCGCATGCTGTTAGTCGAGTGCCCGGGCGAGGACACAGTAGTCTTTGATAATTATTCGATCGCCTTCCGGCAAAAATAATTCGATCCAAACTATATATATACCCGTTCGGGCGGGTTCCCCGCTGTCGAGTGATCCGTCCCATAAAATCCGTCCCTGTGTTGCTAAAAATTCATTGCGGGTTAGTTGTCGTACGGGAACACCTTCGGCATTGAATATGCGAATATTGGCCAGATAGCCAGCTTGTTCAGTTTGGTATTCGAGGTGCAGGATATCGGCAACCCCGTCTCCGTTTGGTGAAAAGGTACGCTCCGGAATCTGAAAGACCGCCCCGTTTCCGGGGGCAACTTCAGTTAACTGACTGTTTTGATAACCGGGAGTGGCAAATCCTGCTGCTTCGGCGGCGGAATGCCAGTTGCCATCCTGTTGTGTTGGTAAATCAATGGACAGACGTTCCAGTGAAACACCCCGGGCATTTTCCAGTAGTGCACTGTGTTGTTCTTCCCGATAGTCGAAAGCGTCGAGTATGGTAGTTCCGTGCAAGAGGGTGGCATTCCCCCGGTCAGCATCAAAGGCGGGCAGGTCGTTTTCCAGAATGTCAACGGAATCGGGAAGGGGATACTGGCTGATAATGTCTTCGGGGTTTTCGCTAAGAGCTACGTATTCACCGGGAAAGAGGAGGCTACCGGTTGACAAAACAGTTTGCGTTTTGCCCGATTCCCTGGCCGTATTTCGCAATGCCAGTCCGTCCAGCGCTATAATTTTTGCGGAAGCATTAACCAATTCCACAAAATCAGAGCCCCCCACCCGGGGGAAGAAGAGGATCTCATTGACCAGAATATCACCGGGCTCCGGTTGTTCGGGCAACCCCAGGTGCAGTCGCAGAGGCTGGGTCAGGGTATTTCCCAGGCAATCGGCCATTTCAGTGATCTGCAGCGTATAAATTTGTCCTGCTTCCAAAGCCCGATCGAGAATCAGCAGATACCCTTCGCCTGTCCGCATGACGGATTCGACAGCGATTCCCGGTGTAAGTTGATAGATAGTCGGATCGAGCGCAATCTGATCATCGACCATTTCCGAAAACCGCAGGGCTATTTCAAATTCGTTCAGTGGCTGAACGGTAAGCAGGCTCGGTGCCACTGTTTCCAGTTGGGTACCATGAACGCTGTTCTCCAGTCCCGGAGTACCTCCGGCCCCTGCCGTGCTGCCGGACCAGTTTCCCGGGCAATCAGCAGGTAAGTCAAAGCGAATTCGCTCCAGACTGGCCAGCCCGGATAAGGAAGCGGTGGTATTATACCAGGATGGTTGGTAGGTCAGTTGGTCGATAATAGCTCCATTAAGTGTAGTGAGTATTAACTCGTCTCCTCCGTTGGAGAGGCCGGGAAGTCCATTTACTTCCAGGATGGGGAGTTCGCCGGGGAAGCCCGATCCCTCGCCTTCCTCCACCAGGACCAGGTGTTCACCGGGTGGTAAAAGAAAGTCGGGAAGCACAACAGGAGCACCCCCGCTCTGTACCGCGACCGAGTCCAGAGCGAGAAATTTTTGACTCGTATTAAAAAGCTCGATGTACTCCACTGGTGGTAAGCCGGCGAGGTCGGTGGACGGGTTGGCAAAGAATTCGGACAGGAGCAATGCACCCCGGTCGGGCTCAAATCCAACCAGATAGCGAAAGGATTGACTCAGGGTACTCGATACATTGCCGGCGAGGTCTGTGATCTGATCCGCTGTAATTTCGTACTCTGAGTTGTTTTGCAAGGGAAGAGATAGTTTCAGTAAAACGGTGTTGGGAGCCGGGAAAGAGCGGCTGCCGATTGGAATGGAAGGCGTAAGCGAAAAGGTGGACAAATCCGAACTGCCGCCCTGTCTGATCGGCTCATTAAAAACCAATAGTAACGACTCTGCATCGGGGGCATGGACCGAAAGCAGGTCCGGAGGCGTGTTGTCTGCTAGTAATGGTTTGACCTGCCAATCGTCAAAGGCAAAGGCCTCATTACGGGTAGCCGTGTACGAGCAGCGAATACCCGTAAATAAACCGGTAGGGTAGGTGTCGTCGACAACACTTCCTTCAAGTATGAATGTCCCCGAGTCATTGTAGTCGGCGAAAAGCTGCCAGATGCCATCGGGTTGCTGTATTACCCGTACGCGCACCCGTACCGGAGCAGAAGCCACCGCACCTTCCGTACCGGCAATGAGTAAGGTTCGCCCGGAGCCATCCTGACGAAATAATTCCAGGGCATCCCGATTGCCCGATATCCCGCCTATACGTACCACATATCCGTTGAGCGGCCCGGTGAGATCGGGTTGGTCGGTGCGCAAAAACCATTCAGCGTAATTGGAGCCGGAGGGACTGAATGATAGGGTAGAGGTCAGTTCATAGGTGGTGACCGAATCGTAGGTCGTTGGAGCAAGCAGGCTCAGATAGCGATCATTAGCTGATGTCGGATTACGGTCATTCAGTTGGAGTAGTCCGTTGTTAGCAGAAAAGAAGGAGGTATCTCCCTGCCATTGGGATCCATAGGGGGGTGGCCCCTGGTCGAAAGTGAGAGGGAACTGGCCGTAGGCAGTGCCATAGCTGCTTATTAAGAAAATGTAAAAAAGGACCTTTTTCATCTAGGGTCGATGGCGTAGTATATGGATAGCTTGTATATTTGCACCCCGTCGATGCAAAGTGGAAAGCCAGCAAGTGCCGGGCAACCGATGGGATCATTACCGGCCATAAATTGTTGGTTCGGTACTGGCGAACCCCCTGCCCTGGTTCAAATATAGGGGATTATATGCTAAAATTAATCGCTCATGAAGTTAGCAGTTGTAGGAGTCACCGGCCTGGTAGGTCAGGTGATGTGTAAAGTTTTAGAGGAACGCGATCTTCCTATTTCAGAATTCATTCCCGTGGCCTCGGCCCGGTCGGTTGGTAAAGAGATTATCTTTCGGGGACAATCGTATAGCGTTCAGTCCATGGAGGCAGCTATTGCTAAGCAGCCCGATGTGGCCTTGTTTTCAGCCGGTGGTAGTACCTCTTTGGAATACGCTCCTCAGTTTGCGGCGGTGGGAACCATTGTTATCGATAATTCCTCCGCCTGGCGAATGGACACCGACAAGAAGCTGGTAGTTCCGGAAGTTAATGCGCATACGCTTACGAGGGAAGATAAGATTATTGCCAACCCCAACTGTTCGACCATTCAAATGGTTATGGCTCTGGCGCCCCTACACCGGTCCTACGGCATTCGTCGGGTTGTTGTAAGCACTTACCAATCCTTTACCGGTACGGGAGTAAAAGCGGTCAAGCAGTACAACCTGGAATCGAAGGGCTATGCTCCGGAACAGTCGGAGCGGGCTTACCCGTATCCTATTTTCGAAAACTGCCTGCCCCACTGCGATGTCTTCCTCGACAACGACTACACGAAAGAGGAGATGAAGCTGGTACACGAGACCCGCAAGATCCTGGATACACCCAATATCGGGGTGACGGCAACTGCCGTTCGCGTTCCGGTTGATGGTGGCCACTCCGAAGCGGTCAATGTCGAATTCAGCAAGCCGTTTGACCTGAACGAAGTTCGTGCGTTACTGTCGGAAACACCCGGTATTAAAGTGCTCGATACCCCGGCTGATAATGCATACCCGATGCCGCTTTTCGCCAAAAATCGCGATGAGGTCTTTGTGGGACGCATACGCAGGGACGAATCCATCGAAAATGGCCTGAACCTGTGGATTGTAGCCGATAACCTGCGTAAAGGGGCGGCCACGAATGCAGTGCAAATTGCCGAATATTTGTTACAGAATAAACTGATACCCACATCCGGGCAACTGGCCTAGAAGACTCCAGCCTCTCAATAATTTTGAGGAGGCTTACACGACTCTGTCGGCAACCGGTTTCGAAAGGAAGAAGGTCCCTGGCGGCCTAGTTCCTACCGGTATTTTGATTTACAGAATACAGTCGTTAGCTTTACAAGGTTACCTGAATTCTACTGATGGAACCGCTGACCCCTGCACAGTTCACTCCTTCTCAACTGTTTCCGGGTTATGTGGCAGACACGACTCGATAATTGA
>JASBTH010000496.1 GCA_030148525.1 Saprospiraceae bacterium
TGGTCCCAGCTCGGGAATTTGGGTGACTCCGGGGTGAAATTGGCCCTGATTGATGATGGGTTTGATCTGACGCATCCCGACCTCAAGAATAAGATCAGCGACCCTTTTGAGTTTCGTCAAAATTCGACGCGTATTACCCAGGGTAACCCTAACTATACGCACGGTACGCCATGTGCGACGGTCGCCCTGGCCGACAGTAACCATTCGGGTATGGTGGGGGCAGCTCCCCGTGCACGGTTTGTACCACTGGAAGGCACGTCCTTCAGTGACCGTATTACCGAAGCCCAATTCGATTACTGTATTCGCAAGGGGGTGGATATCATTAGTTGTAGCTGGGGAACGACGGATTCCGCGAACCGTCTGAATTACCGCAAACAACAAGCCATTGCCAAGGTTGCCAGGCAGGGACGCAACGGCAAGGGGTGTGTCGTATTGTTTGCCGCTGGTAACGAGGGCTACCAGTTTTTGAATTACTACGCTGCCCATCCGGATGTTATCTCGGTGGGTGCCTGCACCAGTCGCGATAATCATGCACCCTATTCCAATCAGGGGCCACAGCTAACGGTGGTTGCCCCCTCCAGTGGCGATTGGCCGATCCTTGCCGGCCGTGCCTGGTGGGACAAGGGGGATACCCGCCAGGCGGGTCAGAATAGGTACTGGATTGATGGTGTTTCCCGTGGGCGTCACTATAAGCATTTTGGAGGTACCTCCAGCGCAACACCCTTAGTTGCGGGGATTTGTGCACTGATCCTGTCGGCCAATCCGGACCTTACTGCCGGAGAAGTAAAAGACATTCTGATTCAGACGGCTGATAAGATCGGAAACTCGTGGGAATACTCAAACGGCCATTCCCGTAAATATGGATATGGGCGGGTGAATGCTGCCAGAGCGGTTGAAGAAGCCCGCCAACGCCGGGTGTCTAACCAGCCGACGCCATCAACGGGCAGTTCTACGTCGGATAGCGGGGGCAGCGGCCTGTTCGAGGTGAGTGTAAATGACAGTGTAAAAATGGGGTGGGGTGTTCAGATCGGCGCTTATACCAATTACGATTCGGTAATGGTGCTGGTCAGTCAACTGGAACGCACCTACCGGCAACCGGTTCACGTTCAGTCAGTCCCTTCGGGGTCGCGTACCGTATACCGGGTGGTTGTGGGGTCGTACGCTACGGCCGGTGAGGCTCGTAGTCTGCAATCTAAATTGCAACAAGCCGGCTACAACGGTGCCTTTATCAAAAACCTGAGGGAGTAAGGGATTGCAGAATAATATGTTACTCAGAATAGAGGAAGTTATTTTGTGCGCTAACAAGGCAAAAAACGTAACCATAGTGGAGCTACGGTGAGGCTTTTTAACGCAGTTAGCGTGCAAAAGAACGAGTCTAGATGGGAAAGTTATTATTCTGCAATCCCTAAAGCCTTTTTTGCGAAAGCTCCTAGAAAAAATCAGAACGGTGCCACCGATCTTCGGAGGATTCCCGGCGGTTTCGGGTTTCGCGTAACCGTTCCTCTTTGGTCTTTTCAAAGATATCCCGGTCCAGGAAGTATTCCCGGTCCAGCTCGCGCGGATCTTCTTCCCAGGAGTATTTGCGCGGGCGCTCGTCTTCCTCAATACTATTTTTGAACCAAAAGGCGGCAATAATGCCAGCCACTGCCCCCAGCAGGTGACTCTCCCAGCTAATACCTTCCTGACCGGGAAGGATACCCAGAAACATAGACCCGTAATAGAAGACGACGATGAGGGAAAGGACAATCGATTTTAGGTTCCGCCGAAAGATGCCGGTCCAGAATACGAAGGCAACCAGCCCGTACACCAAACCGCTTGCGCCGATATGAAAAACTGATCGCCCGAATAACCAGACCAACAGGCCCGTCATCAGGTATATGGAGACAAACGTGGGGATGGCGACCCGCCGGTAAAAAAACATGATCATAATGCCCATCATGAGCAGGGGGACCGAATTCGACAATAAGTGTGCCCAGTCACCATGGAGCAGTGGGGCAGTTAGTATGCCGCGCAATCCGAACACTTCCCGGGGGTAAAGGCCATAAAAGCCCCAATCCATATTCAAAAGGGTCTGAGCCAAATGGATAACCCACAGCAGACCCACAAAGCGCAAGGGAAGAGCGACACTATCAATAAATTTCTTTCCAATGTGCTGGGCATTCATACCTCACAGATTTGGTTTCGCACGTTGGAGCTACCAGCTTCATACATGCGAAAAGACTATAGCCGTTTACCCTATTAACGGGTTACCCCTGCTATTTAGTTTCGCAGGAATTCCCATTGGGTGTCTGTATTCTACCAAATCCCCCGATCGGGCGATAAGGACAGGGAATAATCAGGCCAGCGAGGAGAGGATGGAAGCCAATTCCTGCAGACCTTCGTCCACCGGCTGATGTCCCTTGATGGCATGTTCAAAAGGAGTCTTGGTTATCTTCCCATTAACAATGCCGATCATATTATTCGTTTCTCCGGCCAGGAGACTTTTAACCGCCGCAACGCCCATCTGGCTGGCGCGTACCCGCTCCATACAGGTGGGCCGACCACCGCGTTGGATATGACCAAGGATGGTTACCTTAATTTCATAGCGTTCAAAACTTCGCTCCTTGACGGCCTCGGCAATGCGAAATGCTCCACCAGCGTCATCTCCTTCGGCAACAACTACAATGCTGGACGTCTTTTTTTGTTGAAAACCCTTTTCCAGGGTTTCCACCAGGCTATCCAGGTTGGTCCTACTCTCCGGAATGAGCACTGCTTCGGCGCCGGTGGCAATGCCGGACGTAAGCGCTATAAATCCGGCATCCCGCCCCATAACTTCTACGAAAAAGAGGCGGTCGTGGGCATTGGCCGTGTCCTTGATCTTATCGATGGCATCCATAGCTGTATTAATGGCCGTGTCGTACCCGATGGTGTAGTCCGTTCCTACCAGATCGTTATCAATGGTTCCCGGACAACCTATGATAGACAGGTCGGGGTATTCCTCCTGGCAAATGCGAGCCCCGGTAAAAGTACCATCACCACCAATCGCCACGATGCCATCGATTCCGGCATCCTTGAGGTTCTGGTAAGCCTTGGCTCGTCCTTCGGGGGTGCGAAAATCAGCTGACCGGGCCGAACGCAGAATGGTACCACCCAAATGCAGGATATTGCTTACCGAGCGACTTTCCAGGGGCATGAAGTCTGCTTCGATCATACCCTGGTAGCCCCGCATGATCCCTGTCACTTCCAGGCCGTGAAAGAGGGCAGTTCGGGTAGCCGCCCGGATACAGGCG
>JASBTH010000499.1 GCA_030148525.1 Saprospiraceae bacterium
CTGGCCTCCAATATTGCGACCGGTAGCGGTTTAGCGGTGGTGGGTATTATCCTGGCCGCCGTGGTCCAGGGTAGTGTGTTCGACATTACCGGTGGCGTACTGACCACCCTGGGACTACTGTTCGCCGGCATTGGCACCAGTGGCAAACGGCGCAAGGTAGTCAGGCGGTTCCGGGAAGAGATCAAGGAGGGACGCGAGCGCATCGAAACCGAAGTGTCCGGTCAGTTGAAGAGTTACATTACCCGCCTGAAAGGTAAAATCGATACGAATTTCTTTAGGTTTGACCAGATGTTGATCAAGGAGCGGGAACAAATCGATGAACTTCGCTCCGAACACGCCAAGGTAAACCAGGTATTTGTAGATTTGAAAACTACCCTGAACAACTTCATCAATACTTCAGATCAGTCAACAGACGGCCAGGAAGAATAATGGCAGTAGCAGGTTTTTTCCTATCTTTTGGAAAAACCACTAACCCATGCTCCGAAACCGTCGCCAATTCGTTCAGCAGGCCGGTGCCCTTACGGCCTCCAGTTTCTTATTGCCCTGGATTCAGCAACCGGCCCTCGATGCTATTACGGAAAAACGTCGTGAACTGGATCACCTTTCCGCGGAGGCTTTCGCCCAAAAGGAAGACTTTTGGGTTTTAATCCAGCGCGCCTATCAGCAATCACCTCACTTTATCAATCTGGAGAACGGCTATTTCAGTCCCCAGCCCGTTGAAGTTATGGAAGCCCAGATGAATAACATCCGGATGATCAATGAACAGCCTTCCTTTTACATGCGTAAACGACAGTGGGATGACAAGGCCGGGGTAAAAAAATTGCTGGCTCAACAGGCCGGCTGCAGCCCCGAAGAGATCGTGATCACCCGCAATACCACCGAATCGCTGGATACCGTTATTCACGGCCTTGATTTTGAGCCCGGCTCGGAAGCCATCATGTGCGATCAGGACTACGGCAGCATGCTGGAAGCATTCGATCAGCAGGCGCGCCGGCGTGGATTGGTCAATAAGTTTATCGAACTACCCCTGCATCCCGTTTCCGACAGTGAGATCGTGGAGCGTTACGAAAAGGCGATCACGGATAAAACGAAAGTGATGCTGGTGACGCACCTGATCAATATCACCGGTCAGGTATTGCCCGTGCGCAAGATCTGCGACATGGCCCACCGACACGACGTACAGGTGATCGTGGATGGCGCCCACTCTTTTGCGCAACTCGACTTTAAGATCCCGGACCTGGGGGCTGACTATTTTGGCGCAAGCCTCCACAAATGGCTCTGCTGCCCGCTGGGGGCCGGAATACTATACGTACGTAAAGACCGCATTGCCAACGTCTGGCCACTCTTTGGAGATGCCGGTCACGCTGCGGACGACATTCGCAAGCTGGAGCACATTGGCACCCACCCGGTCTCTACCAATCTGACCATTGCCGCTGCCCTCCGCTTTCATCAGATGATCGGTGATCGCCGCAAACAGGAGCGACTGCGCTACCTGAAAAGGTACTGGACCGAGCAGGTAAAGGAGGTGCCCGGTATCACCCTGAATACGCCCTGGGAGATGGAACGCAGCTCAGCGATTGCCAACGTTGCGGTGGACGGATATACACCCCAAGAACTGTGGGATAAACTCTACGATGACTACCGGATCTGGACCGTTGCCATCAATCGCAAAGCAGTGAAGGGCATCCGGGTCACACCGCATCTGTACACTCCGATCGAGCACTTGGACCAGTTCGTTGCGGCCTTGAAAGAGCTGGCGAGCTGAGTATGACATCCCGCATTTGACGGCCGGGCGACATTTCATGGGCAATGCCATTTCTCCCCCAGGCTTTCTTTTAGTATATTCTTGCAGGACTTTCTCCTCCATCGTTCTCCCCGCCCGGCACATGCTACAGTATACTCGAAATGACTGGAGTGGCCATCCCACTTCAACCCAACTATATACACAACAGGTACATCTCAAGAAATTGTCATTCCGCAACCCCGGTCTGGCGCTGCCCCATTTTACGCGAAGAATTACACCTATATAACTAAATCCAGCAATATGTTTTTGAGAGTATTAACCCTGGTTATTGCCTGCACGGTCAGTACCATTGTCCTCGCGCAGGGAAATCTGCCAGAAATTGATTTTGGCAAAGTACCTAAAGCTGACCTGCAAATGACTGTCTATTCCCCGGACACTGCCGCAGAGGCCGTAGTACTAGCGGACTTTGGCGACATCAATTTTCGGTTCGATAATGATGCCCCTTATTACGAACTCGAACGCCACCGGCGAATCAAGATTCTGAAGCGCTCCGGCTTTGATTACGGCGATGTTTCTATTTCTTTTTATTCCGAAGATCGATTGGAAGAGATCAAAAAGATCGATGCCGTGGTCCACAATCCCGACGGCTCCTCCACGAAATTGAAGAAACGGGATTTCTTCGAAGAGGAATACAATGATACCTACACCCGCCTTAAATTCACCTTTCCGAATCTGCAGGAAGGCAGTGTCATTGAATACCGGTACACCATGAGTTCGGAATACATTTTTGCCATTGATGATTGGTATTTCCAGCAGGAAATACCCACCCGCTACAGCCAGTTAAAGATCACCATACCGGAATGGTACGACTACGTAAAGATCACGCAGGGACGGGAGATGGATGTAAACACGGTCATTCAATCCCAAATGCGATATTTATATCGGCAATCGGGCTCCCAGGGTATGCGCAGCCGGTCGGGCCATATCAACCTGAATACGAAAACGTATGTTTTTGCGATGCGTCAGGTGCCGGCCATGAAAGCCGAATCCTTTATCACCACCATGGATGATTACCTGGCGAAGGTTAGAATGCAGCTGCGCGGTACCAACTTCGAAAATATCTATCGCCCTCAGCTCAACACTTGGGAGGAAACCGCTAAGGAATTGATGGAAAACGGAAGCTTTGGTGAGCAAATCACCCGTCGCCGCAATTATAAGGATGCCTTTGATGCACTGGAACCAGAGCTGGGTGCTATGGATAATGATCGGGATAAGGCACGCCTGATTTACCGGTTTGTGAATAGTCGCGTAGAGTGGAATGGCGATTATGGTCTCTTTTCCGATAGAGACCTTAAAAATGCCTATGAAGAGGGTACCGGAAATGGTGCCACCATCAATCTGCTACTAGTTGCCCTGATGAAGGAAGCCGGCCTGGAAGCCTATCCGGTTTTGATCAGTACGCGCGGGCACGGCAAAATGACGGAACTCTACCCGCTCATGTCGCAGTTTAACCACACCATGGCCTTTGTGCAGTTTGAGGATGGAGCACTCATTCTCGACGGTGGTAACCCCCATCGCCCCATGGGCATGATCCGGCAATCGGCCCTTAATGGAAAAGCCTGGTTGGTCCACCCAACTGCCCAACAGTGGTTACAGATCGGAGCCATGGTGGGAGCTTCTACCTATTTTGCTAAAATGAACCTTGATGCCGAAGGGCATCTCAGCGGCACCATGACGGAAAAGTTTGAAGGCTATAATGCAGCGGCTATACGTGGCGGCCTGGATGAGGATGGACCGGAAAAGGTTATTGGTACTTTATTCGATGAAAAATATCCGGAAGCCAAGATCGAGCAGATTGAGCTTTCTGAAGCTGATGATCCCACCAAGGACCTGCGGGCCGATATGTCGGTTACTATCCCCAATTTCGCACAGCAGATCAGTGGGCGAATCTACCTGGACCCCAATATTATCAGACCATTTGAGGAATCGCCCTTCAAATTAGAGGACAGGGAATACCCCGTAGAAATTCCCTACCCGCTGCACGAAAACTTTATCCTCAATTTATCACTGCCCGACGGCTATACCCTCGAAGATCAACCCGAACCCTTTAAAGTTAGTATGCCCGGTGGCGCCGGAGAGTTTTCCTATAACATCACTCCGGGTGACACCTCCATTCAAATCGTCTCGCGGTTTCAACTTAATAAAACCACCTGGTTACCGGAAGAATACGATTCCCTGCGGGAATTCATTGATTACGTAATCGAAAAGACCAGCGAGCAGATAGTACTGACTCGTAAAACATAGTAAACGAGTTACTTACAAAATCCTATCGGGGGCAAAACTTAGAGTTTTGCCCCCGATTTCTTTTTTGCCTCAGGGTAAAAGGACCTAATTACCAAAACAATGAAAACATGACATAATTCCCTGAACTAATCATTACCAACTCCGTTTAACCGCCAGTTTTATCACCAAACAAATGAATATGAAATATCTAACGATTTTTATGATGGCCCTGTTTTTCATGGCCTGTGGCCCCGCTACCACTGAGGAATCAGGTAATGAGGAAGATGCCATGGAAGAATCTTCCGATGATATGGCATCAGCTCAGGAAACAGCTGCCTCCGACGAAGCTGGAAAAGATATTGTGGCTCTGGCAATGGATACCGAATCACTGTCTACCCTGGTAGCCGCTGTAAAAGCCGGCGGACTGGTTGAAACCCTGCAGGGTGAGGGACCATTTACTGTATTCGCTCCAACCAACGAAGCGTTTGCCGCATTACCAGAGGGTACCCTGGAAAGCCTGCTTAAGCCTGAAAATAAAGACCAACTGGTATCCATCCTGACCTACCACGTAGTACCCGGTAAAGTAATGTCCTCTGACCTGTCAGACGGACAAAAAGCGACCACCGTAAATGGTGCTGATATTACGGTAAGCCTGAATGGAGGTGCGATGATCAATGATGCCAAAGTGGCTATGGCCGATGTAGAAGCATCAAATGGCGTAGTGCACGTGATCAACAAAGTGATCCTGCCTCCCAGCGAAAACTAAAAATCCGCTTAGGTATTTTGGTTGGTTTTCCAACTTAACCAGCAACTGCTAAGAACTACTTTTAGAAAAGTATTTTGGCCGGCAAGTTCTATAAAGACTTGCCGGCCTTTTTTTTGCGGAAGCTAAAAAACGTGAGGCCGGACCCGACCAGTTTGCTAATTGACTGAGCGTAATGACCTCACCTTAGTATTTGGTACAAGGTAGTAGGTAGTAGGTAGTAAGATTTACTTAAATCCAAATCCCCACTACCCTATACAGGGAGGTTGGGCCTTGTTTAGCGATATACTTCCGGATAAGCATCATTTTTTGTATATTATTTTCATAAGCAAACAAACCCTGGAAGTATGAAATCACCTCTGGCAATCGTTACGATCTGCCTGTTTATGGCCCAATCCCTCGTGGCTAACACTGGAAAAGATCGCCCCGAATTAGCTGTCTCCGAACTGAATCCGTTATTAGTGCTTGGTGCCGACCAGGTGGTGCGGGAGCAGGATTTTCGCTTTGAAGTATCGGATATCAAATCCGGCAGCGTTTACGAAAAGATCGTATTCACCGTTTTTAATGAAGATGCCCGCAATCGGGTGTTCCGTCTTTACTATGGTCCGGATACTCGCATACGGAAAAACTCCGTAACCCTGTACGATAAAAATGGTTCTTTCATACGGTCGAGCGGACGTAAGGACGTAGAGGACTACCCTGCCGTCAGTGGCGGCACCCTTTACCAGGACAGCCGCTTCGAGCGAATTGAAATGACTCATTCAGAATATCCTTACAGCCTGGAAATCGAATATGAAAAGGATGTTTCGGGTATAGAATACGCGGTATATCCCGACTGGCAGATCCTGCCGGACTTTAAGACTTCAGTAGAAAAAGCCTCCTTTACGGTGGTTACCGGTCAACCGTTGCATTACCGTGCGCACAACATTGATCTGGAACCCGAGCTCACGACCGACGGAGATGTAACTATCTATACCTGGCAGGTCGAAGACATGAGAACCTTGTCGCGACAATCCTATGCCCCACCTGCTTTTCAGCAAATTCCCATGATCCTTTGTTCGCCCAGCACCTTTGAGATCGATGGTTATACGGGCAGCCTCGCAAGTTGGCAGGAATATGGCAAGTTCATGTATAAATTAATTCAGGGACGAGATGTGCTAACTCCCGAAGTAGCACAGGATGTGGATAAAATCATGGCAGGTGCTGCTTCGACCCGGGAAACCATAGAGCAACTGTACCAGTACATGCAAGCGGAGGTGCGCTATGTAAGTGTGCAACTGGGCATCGGTGGCTGGCAGCCCTTTAGCGCTGAATACGTGATCGGAAATAAGTACGGGGACTGCAAGGCACTCTCCAACTATATGATGGCCTTGCTCAAACAGGCCGGGATAGAAAGTTATCCCACCCTGATCCAGCGGGGTACCTCCGATTATCAGATCGAGGATGGCTTTGCCAATCCAAGGTTCAACCACATGGTCTTATATGTGCCCGGTGAGGATATGTGGTTAGAGTGCACCAGCACCACCTACCCTGCCGGTTATCTTGGGTCAGACAATGAGAATCGTCGCGTCCTGCTCGTAACGCCCGATGGCGGACGGGTGGCCCGCACCCCGGCCTATACCCACGAAACCAATCGGGAGGATATCGAGGCTGAGGTCAAACTGCGCCCCGACGGAAGTGCCCGCATAGAGTACCAACAATCCCTGCACGGGGAACCCCATGAGTTTTTCCGCTACGTCCATCAAAACTGGACAACAGAAGAGGTCCGCGATTACTGGTCGGAGCGAAGTGCTATTCCCGGTTTTATCCTTGATGAATTCCAGGTAGAACCCAGCCAGACGGTCCCCTCGGCCCGCTTGCAGTATTCGGGGAATACCGATCGCTACGCAGCGGCTGCCGGAAAGCGATTATTTGTGCCTTTAAATTTAGTTTCAGTCTACGGGAATGTTCCCGGCGAAGAGGAATCGCGTACCGATTCAATTTACTTTGACAAAGCAATTAGCGAGGATTTAATCGTTCGGGTCCGTATTCCCAAAGGCTTTCAAGTGGAAGGATTACCAGAAGGAGTAACCTTTGAAAGCACCGTAGGTACCTACCAGCTGGACATTGAAAAGGACGAGAACTATATCGTCTACAAACGATCACTCACCATGAAAGAAGTTGTACTCCCTCCGGAGGAATACACGGCTTTTCGGGAATTCTTTCTGGAACTCAGTCGTCACGAGAACGCCAAGATGGTGTTGGTGGAGAAAAAGACCTAGGGTGCCCGATACTGGATGTCGATCCTCTAGTGC
>JASBTH010000521.1 GCA_030148525.1 Saprospiraceae bacterium
TGGACTGCAAATGTCTATTATTTGAACCTCACTGCAGCCTTTTTTCGCCCCGTAGCCATGCTACGAAGCTCAAAAAAGGCTTTGTGAGAACCAAATTCTAGACATTTTCGCCATCAAAAACAAATCCCAAACACGCTCTAAACGTGAGCTAGGGTCTTAGTATCGGTTCTTTAAGAAATAGTTTGTGCCCTACCTCACGTTAACTAACGTATTGCCCCGTTGGTATAGGTAGCCTTACGGCAAAAAACAAGGCATTCTTATCCGTTGGTTTTTTATATCTGGTTTGGCGGTATTGACCGGAAGTAGTAGTTTCCGGGTAAATCGCAAAACCACGTATGACTGTCAACGACCTGTTTTCCCTTAACCACAGTTTTACCGGACCCTGGCTAAGAACGTATAATCAACCCTGGGCCGTGCTACCCAGTATCAGCCAGATCATCGGGCAAATAACGGCCCAGTTACCCAGCGATTTCCACGAACGCTTACCCGGAGTGTGGGTAGGCCAGGGGACTTCTATTGAGGATTCGGCCCTCATCCAGGGGCCGGCCATTATCGGGCGTCGCTGCCGCATTCGACACAACGCTTTTATCCGCAACCAGGTTATACTGGGCGACCAGGTGGTAGTCGGCAATGCTACCGAAGTGAAAAACGCCATTCTGTTCGACGAGGTACAGGTCCCTCATTTCAACTACGTGGGCGATAGCATCCTGGGATATAAAGTTCATCTTGGTGCCGGTGCTATCCTCTCAAATTACAAATCTACCGGCGATGAGATCCATGCCTATGTCGACCATCAAAAAGTAAGCTCCGGCCTCCGCAAATTCGGCGCCCTCATCGGCGACCGGTCAGAAATAGGGTGTAATGCTGTGCTTTATCCGGGGACTATTATCGGTCCTGACAGCATCATTTACCCCTTGCAGGGCGTGCGGGGTACTTTCCCGGCCCGCCACATACAAAAAGCCGATGGCACCATTGTGGCCCGCCAGTTTTCCGAAGAAGAGTGAGGTAGGTTTACGGTTCACGGTTCACGGTTCACGGTTCACGGACGGGAATTAGTGATCACGATCGATTAGGCCACAGCTTTAGCTGTGGTGATTTGCGAATCAGCCCCCCATTTCTACCACTTTAGTGGTTGCGGTTCAAGGTCTATGGTCCACGCATTGCACCCACCATGTATATCAGGCCACAGCTTTAGCTGTGGTGATTTGCGGATCAGCCCCCATTTCTACCACTTTAGTGGTTGCGGTTCAAGGTCTATGGTCCACGCATTGCACCCACCATGTATATCAGCCACAGCTTTAGCTGTGGTGATTTGCGGATCAGCCCCCATTTTTACCACTTTAGTGGTTCATGGCCCACGACCGACGGTTCAAGGTTCAAGGTCCGCGGTCCACGGTCCGGGGAATACCTTGACCCTTGGACCAACAAAGCTCGCGTTACTTTCGAATACCATTGGTCATTCACACTAATCACACATTGTTCGGGTGAAACTGACGCCTGCTCATTTCCATTTAATACCACAGCCTCCGCTCGGATATTGTGGTTCCGGTACCGGCTTTCCGGCCAGGACGGCATCCAGGGCTGCGCGTAAATCTTTTCCCGTAAGGGGCTTTCCGCTATTGGGGCGCGATTCGTCGAGGCGGCCGCGGTAGGCCAATTTATCATCTCCGTCAAAAACGTAGAAGTCAGGTGTACAGGCGGCATCGTAGGCTTTGGCGACCTCCTGTGTCTCATCGTACAGGTAGGGGAAGGGGTAACCAACCTCTTTGGCCAGTTCGGTCATTTTTTCGGGACTGTCGTCGGGATATCGATCCACATCGTTGGACGAAATGGCCACGAAGGAAACGCCTTTTTCCTGGTAATCCCTGGCAAGCCTGACGAGTTCGGGGTTGACGTGCAATACGTAAGGGCAGTGGTTGCAGGTAAACATGACGACGGTCGCCTTATCCGACCGTATATCGGAAAAGGACAGTTTTTTACCGGAAACGGTATCTGGAAGTTTGAAATCGGGTGCTTTGGTACCCAGTTCGATCATTTTCGATTCGGTAAAAGCCATAATCTGTAGTTTTTTATGTTAAAATTGGTTGATTCTAACCATGTTATGCAGGATTTGCTGCCAGTGAAGGTGGTTCCTCCGAAGCAAAACGCGTATTTTTATACATAAATCGTCTCGCCACCGGTAACACTTTACTTCCTTATAACACCCTATAATAAACGCAAGGTTTAAAATTTCTTTCGAACCCGTAAACGCATAGGTGATATGAAGTGCTTATACTCCATCCTGGTTGTCTTGGTGAGTGTGTGTCTGCTGCCGGCACAAACGGTACAGCAAGATTGGGAACAGTATTTTGGCGAACGGTCCGACGAGGTGATTACTCAGATCCTGGAAGCATCGAACGGAACCCTGGTGGCCGTCGGTTATACCGAGTCGGTTGCCGGCAAATCCCGCGATGGCCTGGTCATTCTGATCGACACGCGCACCGGTCAAAAGGTGCGAATGACCAATTACGGCGGCTCAAAGGATGAGCGGTTTGATGGGGTAGCACAAACCAACTACGGCACCTTCCTGCTCGCAGGGAGTACCGAATCCAAAGGCGAAGGAAAACAAGATGGCTGGCTAGTGGAGATTGATGCCAGCGGTCAGGTGCTCGACGAGCAGACCTTCGGTACTAAGGATGATGATCGCTTCCTGGGTATCACCTACCATCGGGAAGACGAGCACGCCTACCTCGTTGGTCAGCGGGCCGACGGGGATAACGGAGATGTGTGGGTCGTCAAATACAAAGACCAGCAGATTGCCTGGGAAAAGACTTTTGGCAACAGCCAGTACCGGAATATAAAAGGCGTTAGCATTGCCGGAAACGGGATTGCCATCACCGGGACCACCGATAAATCCCGTCAACGTGCTGCTGACGATATCTATTTGATGAAGGTGACTGTTGCCGGTGATCAGGAGTGGGTTCGATACTTTGGCGATCGCGATTACGAAGAAGCGGGTAGCCTGATCCGCACCTCCGGTGGCGATTTTGTCATTGCCGGTACCACTAACTCCTTTGGCGCCGGCCGCCTGGATGCCTGGATACTGCGCACCGATAGCGAAGGATATCAAAAGTGGAATCGCCCGTTTGGCGGTCGCGACGATGATGAAGGCCTGGCCGTAGCGCCGACCTTCGACGGCGGCTTTCTCCTCGTAGGACGCTCCCGTTCCCATTCGCCCAATGCGCGTACCTCGAAAGCTTACGTGGTGAAAGTGGATGCCGGTGGCACCCTGGAGTGGCAGCGTTACTACGGTGGCAATCGCGACGATGAGGTGACTACTGCCTGCCTGGCCAACGACGGCCGCTTGCTGATCGGTGGCACAGCCCAGTCGGCAGGTGCGGGTGGTAAAGACGGTTGGGTGTTTGCCCTCCGCGATGCAAGTACCCCTTCGCCCGATATGCTGGCTTCCGCCAAAAGTGCGGGCGAGATGGTCCAATTATCGCCGGTCGTACTACATACACACGACCAGAAACTGAAACCCAATGACCAAACCTACCTGAGTCTCCGGGTACAAAATACCTCCCAACTCGATCTGCCCAATCTTAACCTGCGGGTGCAAACGACCTCCGGGGCCAAGGGCGTGGCCGTTTGGGAAACCAACTATCTCGGTAAACTGGAAGCTCAATCACCACGCGTAGTACGTATTCCGGTCAAGGCCGATGAGGGACTGGAATCGGGCAAGGTAGGCCTGCGCCTGCAACTCGTATCGGGGAATGTACCGCTGGCGGAATCCGCGGCTACCATTGAGGCCAAAAAGCCGGTACCGGCCAAATTAGAGATTGCGAACTACCAGTTTAAAATGATGACCCAGGAACGGGGCGCCAGCTTTCCGAATATTCGCCTTACCGTGGATATGACCAATACGGGCGATTACAGCACTAACCAGGCGATTGTACAGCTGGGAATTCCCCGGGGACTCGAAGTAGTCGCCCAACGCGGCCAATTGGGAACCGTGCCTCCGGGGGGGCGGGCCACGGCGGTCTTTGAATTTCGCCGCACCCCTTCCTACCGCGATAACCAGGCGACGGTAGTGTGTGTACTGCGCAATCAGGGGCAGGAGCAATCACGCCAACCCTATACCATCGATCTGAACAACCCGGCCGGTACTACCGCCGGCGGTCCTGCTTTGGCCAGCAATATGCTCATCTGGACCGAGCCGAACCAGGATGAGGTGGATATCAACAATATCACCACCCAGGATCCTGAATTCTCCATTCGCTCGACCATCGTTTCCAACCAACGGATTCGCATGGAAGACGTGGGAGTCTACGTTAATGAAAATGCGCTGGAGGGTAATAAAGAACTCGACGAAGAATTGATCGCACCCAAGACGGGTTTTAATACCTATACCTACCGCCGTAAGATTCGCCTGAAAGAAGGTGAAAATGTGATTCAGATCAAGGTCAATGAGATCGAATCGCGAACGATCCGTGTTACCTATACGCCCCGGAGTCGTAACCTGCACGTAGTTTCCATCGGGCCCCAGCACGTCGATCTGAAATACACCAGCAAAGATGCCCGCGATTTTGCCAATGCCTTTAAAGGGCAGGAAGGTCGCCTGTTCGAACGGGTATTCCTCGAAGAGTTTACACAGCCTGAAAACACGACCCGGGAATCCATTCAGAAGGCTATCCTCGATTTGGAGAACCGTTACCGCAACGGAGAGATCCTGGAGAACGATGTATTGGTCGTAGTCATATCGTCCCACGGCGTGGTGGGAACGGGTGATCGCTTCAAGTTGTTACCAACGGGCTACGATCCTCGCTACGGTGACCGCTTCACCGTCGATTACCAAACCGACATCCTCAATCCGCTGAACCAGATCGGCTGTAAAAAACTGATCATGCTGGATGCCTGCCATAGCGGTGCTTCCGGTAGCCGGTCGGCAACCGCGGCCGATACGCGCCGCAGCGAGATGGTAAACAGAATTAACGCCAGTGCTCCGGGCCTGAGCACCCTCGCCAGTTGTAAGAGTTTCGAGATGTCGTACGAAGACGAAAGCTGGCAGAATGGTGCCTTCACCGAAGCCATCCTGGAGGCTCTCCAGAATAAAAAGATCATGGACCGGGACGGCAATATTTTCCAAGCCTCCCCCGACGATAATTTCCTGACTATATCCGAGCTGTACAATTATGTGCAGCGCCGGGTAACTCAACTGGTTAGCCAGTATAAACCCGATGCACCGACAGCGCAGACCCCTTTTATGTCGGCCGATGAATTAAATCTGGACTTACCCTTGTTCGAAGTTACGCAACAGTAAGTCAATGAACCGATTATACGGAATGAACTACCTTTTTTGCTCCTCGATGGGCAAAAGTGGGTGGCTGCTTGGCCTCCTGCTTTTGCCGTTACTGGGTATGGCGCAGGTCAATGTGATCCAGGTCGATGATAACTCTGACACCGATGACGGATTTTGCACAACGGGCGATTGTACCCTGCGCGAAGCCATTAACCTGGCTAACACTACCAATGGGGGCCTGACCATTCAATTCAATCTCGGTACGCAGAACCAGATCGTGCTGGGATCACTGCTGCCCGTTCTTGGGTCGAGTGCGATCACCATTGACGGAAGTAATATTTCCGGTCCCGATGTGATTATTAACGGCGGTAATCAGGTATCCTACGGTCTTCAGATCGGTGCTTCCCGTTGCGAGGTATATGACCTGATCTTTCGGAGTTGTACGGTAGGGGGACTGCGGGTAACCTCCTCGGCCTTCGGGACCATCATAGGAAACAGTGGTCGGGGCATCGTTGCCGAAAATAACGGCAACGGAATTGTGGTGCAGGGAAACAGTTGCGCTCTGCGGGGAAATGTAGTGCGGGGTAATGCTACGGCCGGAATCTGGGTGTCGCGGGCCAACGGTTGCACCATCGGGGATAGCGGCACTAATCCGGTTAATAACGCTATCATCAGTAACGCAGTAGGTGTCCGGGTATCCACATCGGGCAGTGCCGCCATTCTGGGGAATACCTTCTACTGCAACGATCAGGGGATTCAACTGCTTACCGGTGGTAACGGGGAGAAATCTCCGCCCACGATTACCGATGTAGATGAGAAAGCTATTTCCGGACGCGGTGAGGTGACTGCCCGTATCCAGGTTTATGTTTTTCGTCCCGGATATGCGGGTTGTGATGACGTGCAGGGTAACTTCCTCCTTGGCACTACCTTCACCGACGGCAACGGTAACTGGACTCTAACTAATAACAATTTTAATTTTACGCCCCAATCCACCGATCAGATCGTCGCGACGCAGAGCGATGAAGTTATTTTTCGGTCCAATCAATTTGCCCAAAATACCTCTACCTTCTCGGCAGCGGTAGCCCTCTGT
>JASBTH010000529.1 GCA_030148525.1 Saprospiraceae bacterium
TAGAGGTCTTCGCGGAAAGTTCCCTCCTTCACCATCGTTTCCAGATTGCGATTAGTGGCGGCAATGACGCGCACATCAACCTGATGTGTTTTAGGGGAACCTACGCGTTCAAATTCTCCTTCCTGAAGGACGCGCAGGAGCTTGGGTTGCACTTCTAGAGGCATCTCGCCTACCTCGTCCAGGAAAATAGTCCCCCCATCGGCTAATTCAAATTTACCAATCTTTTGCTGATAGGCTCCGGTGAAAGCCCCCTTTTCGTGGCCGAACAACTCACTTTCAATCAGATCGGTAGGCAGGGCGGCGCAGTTAACCTTGACCAAAGGGCTTTCGTCGCGATTGCTCATTCCGTGGATAGCACGGGCCAGTAGCTCTTTACCCGTTCCCGTCTCACCCTGAATAAGAACGGTAGAAGACGTGTCAGCCACCTGAGCCACCTGTTTCAGGATCTGGTGGTAATTGGTGCTTTTGCTGATAATGTTGTTGAAATTATAGTCGCTGGTCACTTCCTCCTGTAGATACGTTTTTTGGGTTTCGGCCTTGTCGCGTAGGGCTTGTATCTCGTCGAGTGCCCGGTGGAGTTCTTCCTCCTTTTCTTTGCGCTGGCTAATATCCCGCATGGTGATGCAGCAGCATTCCTGGCCCTGGTAGTATATGTAAGTAGCTACGGCCTCTACATAAAAGGCTGAACCGTCGGACCGGTAATAAGGGTGCTCGTTTTCGATGCGCCCTTTTTCGGCCATTTCATTCCAGTAAGTTTTAAAGGAATCGGGGGTGAGGTCCGGATTGATATCGAAGAGTGTTGCCTTTTGCAAAAACGCTTCGGAGTAACCGAGTTCTTTGGGGACCGATTCGTTGAAGTAAATAATCTTTGCCTGGCGGTCGGTCCAGAAGATCAGGTCGCTGGATTGGTTCAGTGTAAAATTGACCATTTCGATGAGCGCGTCCCTTTCCTTCTTTTTGGCCAGGTTACGAACGATCAGGCAGTCAAATTCCTGGGAATCCCAGGTTAGGAAATGGTGATTCAATTCCACGGGGATCTTGCCACCGCGACGGGTCATGAGGGCCGTTTCCGTCTGAAGAGTCCGTTCGGATTTTAGCCTTTCCCAATACTCCGGCCAGTTGGTGCCGTCGTTCAATTCGGGGAGCCATTTCCAAATATTGCTGGCCTTTACTTGCTTTCGAGTGGTTGATAAAGTGGTACAAGCCGCTTCATTGGCGTAGAAAATGGATCCGTCCTGCCTGATCCAAAAGATGAGATCCCGCATTTGTTCCAGCACAAATTTGGCAATGAAGAGGTTTTCCGAACGGCTGTTTATTTGAGAAATATCCTGAAGGGTCCCGTACAATTTTGAAGCGCGTTCTTCGGAAAATTGAGGCTCTCCTTTGATTCGCAGGACGTGTTTTTGGCCCATTGGAGAATGAACGGTACACTCTAAATCAAATGTTTCGCCCTTCTTCACCGCATTTTTACTGTGCAGTAAAAGTCGATCGTAATCTTCGGGTTTAAAGAGGTTCTTGAGGAGCCGGGTAGCGTCTTCAAATGAAAATGACTCTTCTTCTTCGTCCAGGTCGAACAGACTGAAAGCTTCCCGGGTAAAGGTTGCCCGGTGGTTAATAAAGTCCAGCTCCCAACAGCCAATTCGGCTGATCTTGGTTGTCACATCGAGCAGGTCACGGTATCGGTTGGTTTCGAGTAGGTTTTCGACCAGAATACAGGCCACTTCGAGGTTCCCGGCCGACAAGAGGATGGTCTCCATCTCCACGGGATAAACGATATCCTGTTGGGTGATAAACTCCGTACGGTCCACTACGCGCTCGCCCTCCATTAATCGGCGCCAGAGCTTGCGCCAGTTTAATAAGGTGTAGTGCGGATTAACCTCAAAGATAGTCATGCCTTCCAATTCTTCGGAAGGATAATTGAGTTGTTGCTGGGCCAGGGCATTGAGACCCAGAATTTTTCCGGATTCATCCACGAGCAAAACGCCCTGACGGATCATCTCCAACAACTTTAGATAGGGCCCCAGCTGACTAAAGGAAGATGGTTCTAGCATACGTTGTTTGTAGAGTTACACCATTAACACCAAATAAAAAAGCAGGTTGATGATTACTTCTTGCGAGAAGTATGATTTTACGCAGGAAAAAAATGACCCCTTCTTTTCTTGCATGAATAATATCACAAAAACAGCAGGCCTCAAAAAAAAGTTCCTAAATAAAAGAAAAGTGATTAAATACAATCAATTATAGAGGGTGTGGCAGGTTGTATTGTGCTGGTTTTCAGCTGTTTGTGGTTTTGGCACGGCCTTTGCATTATGATAGGTGATATTGAAAACAAAACCTTGATATAGTCTATGACACCCACTGAATTCCAAACCGAATTTGACCAACTTAACGATCTATTATTTGCGTTTGCCATGAAGCTGACCCGCGACAAAGAAAACGCAAAAGATTTGATTCAGGAAACAGCCTGCCGCGCCTACAAACACCGCAAAAAGTTTACTAGAGGTACAAATTTTAAAGCCTGGCTCACTACCATTATGCGCAATACCTTCATTAACAACTACCGCAAGCGCCGTACCCGTAACCAGGTAGAAGCACCGATTGAAGATTTTCTTTTTGCTTTAGAGAACAAAAGCACTACTGCTAATGGTGCCAATTCCAGCATCATGATGAAGGAGTTAATCGCCATGCTCGACAAGCTATCCGATCTGTATCGTGTACCATTTCTCTTATTCTACCAAGGATTTCAGTATCATGAAATTGCTAACCAACTCGATATTCCCATGGGTACTGTTAAAAGCCGGATCTTTTTTGCCCGCAAGAAAATGAAAAAGATGATTATCGACCGGTACGGTGCCGATGTTCGTCGGGCGGCATAAGAATAAAGCATTTACCCAAATAAAACCACTTGAATTCTAAGACCTCCATCAGCCCCAGCTGTTTGGAGGTTTTTGTTTATGGGTATAGGGTGATTAGTACTAAATGAAGCTACGCATTCTCCTCCAATGGTTCTCGTTCGTGGGTTCGCTTGTGCGGTTTTTGGTACTGAATGATCCGCAAAGCCCGGTCGTACCGGAAGTAACCGCTCATCCAGTTAAAGAATGTCACGACTTTGTTGCGGAAGCCCACCAAACTCATCAGGTGGATGCCCATCCACAGGAACCAGGCAAAAAAGCCTTTGAATTTTCCAAATGGTAATTCTGCCACTGCCTTATTACGACCGACAGTCGCCAGGGTACCCTTGTCACTATACGAAAAGGGCTCGGGCTGTTGCTGACCAATGATTTGAATCAGGTTCTTACCGAGGTGCTTACCTTGTTGCATAGCGACCGGGGCTAATTGCGGATGCCCCTGAGGGTATTCATCCGTCTGCATGGCGGCTAAATCCCCAATAGCAAATACGTTGCGATATCCAACGATCCGGTTTATCCGGTCGACGGGTAGGCGATTGCCCTTTACGTCTTTTACCTGATCGATACCTTCCACCGGATTGGCTTCGACCCCGGCTGTCCAGATGAGGTTGTGGGTAGGTATATCCTGCCCGTCAATCTGCACGCTGACTCCGTCGTATTCTTTGACGAGGGTGTTTAGTGTAACCCGGACCCCCATATTTTCCAAATACTTTTGTGCGGCTCGTGATGAAGATTCATCCATTGCGGGCAAGATACGGTCTACCCCTTCGACGAGATGGATGTTCATACACTCCATGTCGAGGTCAGGATAATCGCGGGGAAGTACGTAATTCTTCATTTCAGCAAAAGCTCCAGCGAGTTCCACGCCGGTCGGACCACCGCCGACAATGACCAGGTTAATCAGGGCTTTACGTTCCTTGCTGTCGGGAGTCTCCAGGGCTCGCTCGAAAGCAGTAAGTATAGTGTTTCGAATGAATTGAGCGTCCTGGGTAGTCTTCATGGTCATTACCCGCGAGGGATCCAGGCCGAAGAACGCAGGACGCGTACCCGTCGCAAGAACCAAAAAATCGTAAGATAACGCACCGATAGAGGTATGCAGAGTGTTGTTTTCCGAGTCCACTTTTGTAACTTCTGCCAGCCGAAACCGAATATTTTTTGCCGTACGGAAGATGCGTCGGAACGGATACACCACGGAAGGCATTTCCAAGCCTGCCGTGGCCACCTGGTACAGAAGTGGTTGAAAGGTGAAGTAGTTATTGCGGTCGAGAACGATTACTTCTGCGGGCTTATTTACCAAACGGCGGGCGGTCTCTAATCCGGCGAAACCACCCCCGACAATGATTATCGTGGGCAAGCTGGTTTTCGTGGAGGTCATAAATAGTAATTGTTGGGTCAGTAGAAATCAGGCGTTTTCCAGCGTGCGTTCAGCTTCGCGATACGTGCGAGCGATTCGGGGACGAACTTTTTTCCATTTCTTCTGGTCGGCAAGAGTTACTTCGTAGAAAGCTTGCTTCATGCGGCCCCGGTTGCGTTTGACACGCTTCCACGCGCGTTGTGCGCGCCGCTTGCGCTTGCCGGAAAGGCGGTGGAGTCGGTTGCGCATGCGTTCGAGCAGTGCGCGCATGCGGCGTAAAGCTTGTTCGCGTTCTTCGAAGGGTATGTCTGTGTTTTTTGGTGATGTAGTTGTCGATGTAGACATATTATTGTGTTGTAAATGAATGGTTTATTATACAACGGGGAGCCCAGGTTGGTGTTCGACCAAATCGGCTGCTCTTAAAGACAAACTATGACAGATCGTTTCTACCAAGTGGGCAACGCCGTGGTTTTGGCCGGTGTCCTCGTGACGAATGCGCTGGCAAATGCTCTGCCTATTGCCGGACGAACTACGGGTGAAGTATCCGATATGTACCCCAACCTGTTCACACCGGCCGGTATCACCTTTAGTATCTGGGGAGTGCTCTACCTCGGATTGCTGATCTTCGTGGTCCTGCAGTTTCGGGGGATTACGGGCAAGCGGCCAACGCCTGATTATATATCATCAATTGGGCCCTGGTTTATGATCAATGGGATCTGTAATATTTCCTGGATTTTGGTATGGCATCACCTTTTACTGGTGCCTTCTTTGATATTCATGGCGGGCATCCTGGCTACGCTGGTAATTATCTACCGTCGTTTAGATGGTTACTCCTGGGATACCTACGCTTGGGTAAAAGCACCGTTTTCAGCCTATCTGGCCTGGATCTGTGTGGCTTCACTAGCCAATGTGACGGTGTTTCTTACGGAAGTAGGGTACAGCGGTGAGCCTCTTGGACCGCGTATTTGGACGGCGGTCCTGGCGACGGGCGCCGCTATTGTTGGTTTTTGGATGTTGATTCGCTACCGGGATCCCTTTTTTGCCCTGGTCATTTGTTGGGCATTGGTTGGCATTGTGGTGAAATTAAAGGCTTCCTACGACTGGAGTATCACACCCGTTTGGGTGGCCACTGTCCTGGCGACTCTATTGCTGGGAGCCACCATATGGAGAAGCATTCAGGTTTTACTTTTGCGAAAGCGAACAACTACCTGAAATACATCGTTCAGAAAGACATTCACGAACGAAAAGATGATTGCTTATGGCTTTTACATTACCCGATCTACCGTACGACTACGACGCATTAGAACCGCAGTTTGATGCCCGGACTATGGAAATTCACCATTCTAAGCACCACGCGGGCTACACCAAAAAGCTGAATGCAGCCATCGAAGGCACTGACCTGGAAAAAATGTCTATTCAGCAAATTCTCGCTGAGGTGTCCAAGCATCCTTCTGCTGTCCGTAACAATGCCGGTGGTTTTTACAACCACGATCTTTTTTGGAATATACTGTCTCCTGATGGAGGTGGCGTACCCGATGATTCTTCCGATATTCATCAGCGTATAGTCAATGCTTTCGGTACTTACGAAGGTTTTCAGGACGAATTCACGAAAGCCGCAACCGGGCAATTCGGTTCCGGCTGGGCCTGGCTTTGTGTGCACGACCCCGTAGGTAACCTTTTTATTACTTCTACGCCCAATCAGGATAATCCGCTAATGGATGATGCGCCAAATAAAGGCGTACCTATTTTGGGATTAGATGTGTGGGAGCATGCCTACTACCTGAAGTATCAAAACCGGCGCCCCGAATACGTGAGCGCTTTCTTTGATCTCATCAACTGGGAAGAAGTTAATACGCGCTACCAGGCAGCTATCAAACAAGTAGCTATGATCTAAAGCAGATCATAGTCTGGGATGGCTGCAAAAAAGCCCCGCTTCCGAATGACCGGAGAGCGGGGCTTTTTTTACGTGAGGCTGAGCTAAGGTGATTTTGTAAAATGCAGATTAGCAAGGCCAACCTCCCGGGAGAAGGTTGTAGGTATAGGGATTCAGGTAAGTCTTTCTACCTTATACTCCATATCCCCTTACGAAGTACTGCGCAGCAAAACCCCATCATCTGCATCCTCCCATTAAAAAAAGAGACGGTGTTTGTCTTTGTTGAGGTCTCCTTCCAGGCGTTCTGTCTCTTTACGGATATTGCTGGACAGCAGTACCGCAACTGGCTTCAACACATCTATTTCTTCGCATAAAACACGGATCAGCGCTATAATGGGCAGGGTAATGATTAATCCACTGATGCCCCAGATCAACCCGCCGACGACCATGCCAAAGATGACCACCAGGGGGTTCACACTAATGCGTCCTCCCACAATGTTAGGAGTGATAAGATTGCCTTCGATCTGTTGCAAGACCAGGTAGTACGTCACAACTGCAATTGGCTGCCAGTAGGTTCCCGTTGTGGCTAAGGCAAATACAAAAGGCAGAAAACCACCCAATGTGGTACCAATGTAGGGAATGATGGCCAGGAAGGCAGCCAGGCATCCCCAGAAAGGGGCGTAATTGATTCCGATAACCCAAAGGCCCAGGGTGTTGAGAACCGCCAGGATGCCGATTACGGACAGCATGCCGTAGCAGTAGCGTTGTAGCATGGTCTGCATGCGTTTGATCGTCTCACGGATACTGCCTTGGCGTTGCCTTGGGAACTGCATTACGGCAAAGCGGTGGTAGGTTTTCCGGTAATAGAGCAGTAAGGCCGTATAGACCAGTGTAAGAAAAAAACTGGCAATGCTGGCAGTCGTAGAGCTCACACCCTCACCCAGAAAATCAAAGACGCCGGAGGTGATTTTGGAAATATTTTCTTTCAACCACGCTTCATCGTCGACGATGGTCATGCCGGTCTGATTTTCAAACCAAGTCAATCCCTCGCGGATCGCCTGGTCCAGTTCTTTATTAATGGAGGGAAGTTCTCTGAATATCTCTACCGAATACCATGAAAAAAGTCCGAACAAAAACAGAAAGGGAAAAACAACTATTACGAAGGTAACGGCAATAGCGGGGATAGACCGCTTGAAAATCCGTTCAAAAGACCGGACAAGTGGAGAAAGAATGAGGGTCAGTAATATGGAAAAGACCATTGGTTCAAACAATGGTTTTCCTATTATGACTGCGTAGACCAGAATACTTAGAAAAAAAAGACCGTAGGCGGCTTTTTGCCAGACCGGTAGTTGGTTATTCATTAACTCTTATTTTACCCCACCGATCCAGGTCCGGTGGCTGTTTATTCCTCTAGTGGACGAATTGTCAATTTATCTAAAAATTCCATGAGTGCAGGATCAGCGTACGGACCATAAGGGGAAATGATCACGCCTTTGCTGCCATCTTTACTTTCGAGAGCATATATAACCGACATGTCTGAAGGGTTTGAGATGCCTTCAAAGCGGTGATATTCGACTATTTCCAGGTTACTCTCGTCGTAACTACGATTATTGTCTTTATTCACTAGCCCATCTTTGGTAAAATGGAATTCACTGGCATAGCCACGATCGCGAAGCCCTTTAGTGGCTTGTACAAGAGTATCATATTGATTTATCATAATTCAAAATTTAGTTTTTCAGCTTGGTCTGTGGCTTGGTGGGTACTTGAGAAAGAACCAAATCAGCAGGCTCAGAATAGTTCCGGAAAGTAGGATGGTCAGGAATTCCGGACCAACTTGCTGCCAATGCATCTCTACATTCCAGGCTTCAATCTGCAGGGCAGGACTGTATTCGTAATTAACCAGGTATTGTAGTATAGCTACCAGGGCTGTGAAAAAAGAGATACCCACTCCCAGCAGCAAGCTGTTTTTGAAGTAGGTGTTACGTGTGCTATAGCGCTTTACGTGTCGCAATGCCCGTAATAATACCAGTCCCAGGTAAGAGTAACCAACGGCTTGCAATATTACGAGGTGATCAATACCGGTAAGTACCAGAAGCCATTGATAAAAACTCATTAAGAGCCCTGCTTCCAATCCTTTTTTGACCGCTATTTCCAGGCCAGTAGAAAACGTTAGGTAAGTACTTGATTTAATTAAATTGTTAGAAAATGTACTTGTTGGTGTCCTTTGCTTAATCATTCATTTTTTCATTCATTCATCATCACGTGCATTCAGGTAAGAAAAAAGCCGGACTGTCGGGCCCGGCTTTTTCTATCATTTCATCAGGCGGTTGCCGGGCGTAATTTCTTGGCAGCCCAGGCATCCAGCATCCAGGAGGCTTTCTCGAGTTCTTCCAGAAACCCTCCGATCATATCATCGGTACCGGAGTCCTTGCATTCGTCAGCTGCTGCCAGCAGACTCCGCATATTGGCGATAATTATTTTGTGGTTGGTTAATATGGTCTCCACCATATCGTAGTCATCCCTCAGAATAGGTGCTTCATCAATATCGGCTTTCGCCAAATAGTCGGAGAAACGACTCAGCGGGCGGTAGCGAAGGGTCAAAATGCGTTCGGCGATTTCATCAATCTTGACCTGTGCGTCATTATATAGATCTTCAAACTTTTCGTGGAGATCAAAAAAGTTTTCACCCTCCGTGTTCCAGTGGAAGTTGCGAAGATTTTGGTAGTATACATGATAATTGGCCAACAGAGCATTCAGTTGGTCTACCACGCTCTCCAATTTGTCTTTTTCAAATCCTAAGTAATTCATTCGGTTTAGTTACTTTTTAAGTATGTTTAATGTGTTATTTGTTGGTTGAACATTGTTTATCAGCTGTTCACTTGTATAACGGGTGAAGGCTCTTCGTGTTCGGTCAATTTTTGTGCCTTTCGCTTGTCGAGTGTCAGGTACAATATGGTTAGTCCTAAAATTCCGGAAATAGCTGATCCTAAGAGGATACCCAGCTTGGCGGGAACAATCTGGTCGGGTTGACCTCCGAAGGCCAGGTTGGCGATAAATAACGACATGGTAAATCCAATACCTCCCATGAAACCAAGCCCCACAAAATGAGCCCATTTGCTGTTTTCCGGTAAATCGGCCAGGCCCAATCGTACGCTCAGCCAGGTAAACAAAACGATGCCAATCACCTTACCCAGCACCAGGCCGATTAGGATGTTAATCGACAATGGAGAGAATAGGGACACCCCGTTCTCCGGTTGCAGGGAGACTCCGGCATTTGCGAGAGCGAAAATGGGCATGATCAGGAAAGCGACGTGCGGGTGAAGCATGTTTTCCAACCGTTGCAAGGGAGGTTGAACTTTGTCCGAACTGTCCTCAATATCTGAAATCGCCACCAGTTGTTCTTTTGACAGGAACTGAGCGATGGCATTGCGGTTGGCATCCAGAAAGTGTTTTAGGGCCGACTGCGTGGTCCGCACAAAGTCGGTCATTTTAATACGCGTATTACTGGGGATCACCAGGGCCAC